>JALSSM010000127.1 GCA_026984275.1 Gammaproteobacteria bacterium | reverse complement strand
GTTTATACACTTTGGAATGAGGGCGGATCTCACATTTACCGGTTGCGATCGCCTTGTTCAACAGTGCTGCCCTCGAGCTCCCTTTGGCTCCTGTTGAACAACCGTAACTACCACAGTAATCCGAATACTCACAGCCCCTTCGATCACCTTCCGGCCTGGACAGGATCGCTCTTGGCACGGGCATGGAATGAAAACCCAGTTCTGTACAACGTTTGTCAATCCAGCTTGAGATCGGATGTTCCTGTGTGGGCGGGTAGGGGAAGTCTTTCGTTGATCGGGGTTCCTGATTAGGGTGATCAATCACTTTTCCTGACACGCCAACAACCTGTTCAACTTTGGCATAATAGGGTTCCAGATCGTCATAGCTGATCGGCCAATCGACGGTTGCCGCACCATCTATCGGACCAAATTCAGAATGCAGACGAAAATCAACGGGCTTTAACCGATGAAAAAAACCGCTCATAAAATTAGACGATCCACCAACACAATTTCCATTCCAGAATGTCCAGCCAGACTCCGATGTAGGCTCACCTTCCCAGACTCCTTTTTTATTACGTTCTTCAATAACGTGTTGTTCATCTTTCAAATCAGGTGTATAAACCTGACGCAGACAACAGGCCAGCTCATCTTTGAAAAAATCTTTTTCTGTAAACCAGGGCCCTTTCTCAAGCACCAACACCGAGTAGCCTGCTTCGGCCAAGGTCAAAGCAACCGGGCCACCACCTGCACCACTGCCTATAATGCAAACGTCATAATCTTTCATCGTAGTTTTGAATATATTTTCTCTTTGGTCGGTCTCGGAAACCCGGCGTGATGCGACAACCATTTCCAGCCTGATCCATCAGGGTTGCCACCATAGATCGGATCGGTCAACAGCGCTTCAAGCACATAATAAATTAATAATGAAATCCAGCGTTGGCCTTCCTTGCTTTTTTCAACCTGACGTAAGACTCCCTCACGTTCTTCTGTATCCAGATCAACAAAACGGGCAGACTGCGTTTTCTCTGCCATATCATTAAGCCACGCCACCCCCTTAACGATAAAATCTGCTTCCTCACGGCTGATCCACGGACTTGGCAGCTCTCTTTTTAAATAGAGTGTCGCCTGAATATCTTTTGCACCGGGAGAATCTTTTGTATGTGGAAACAAGTGCTCCTGAACTTCGTAAAGTGTCCACCAGGGATCTTCCCGCCATTCAGTTGTTAAGCTTTCCTGATCTGTTTTCGCATTGAGGGTAACGGGTGTGATGGTCGCCAATGCCAGTACCGCAGAGACCTGTTTCAAAAAAGTTCTTCGATCAATATGACCTTTTTGCCAGGATTGGCAGGCTGTAAAAATCTCTTCCTGCCAGCTGGAAAAGGCCAGCTCTGCTTCTTTTTCTCTACGTATGGACATGTCTTGATTTTAACCTTGTTTGCTGTCTGGAACTACAAACTTTGACCTATCTCATGAATCTTAGTTTCTAATTGTCCTGTGTTATTCTTATACTTATGAAAATAATGATCATTCCTGTTACTTCTTACCAGCAGAACTGTTCTTTATTGATCTGTGAAGAAACACAAAAAGCGGCTGTTGTCGATCCGGGTGGCGATCTGGATAAAATTTTAAGTGCTGCCATGCAAGAAGGTGTTGAGCTCGAAAAAATATGTCTGACACACGGACATCTTGATCATGCTGGTGCTGCAGGTGAGCTGGCGGAAAGGCTGGGCATCCCGATAGAAGGGCCGCATCAAGATGATCAGTTTCTGCTTGATAGTTTCAAACAGCAAAGTCAGATATTTGGATTTCCAGAAACGAGAAGTTTTACCCCTGATCGCTGGCTTGAAGATGGCGATACGATCCGCTTTGGAAATATCGAACTTGATGTTTACCACTGTCCGGGGCATACACCCGGTCATGTGGTTTTTCACCAGAAAGAAAACCAGATCGCAACCGTCGGCGATGTGCTGTTTAACGGATCAATTGGTCGTACGGATTTCCCATTTGGCGATCATGCCAGGTTAATCAGGTCGATCAAAGAGAAGCTCTGGCCTCTGGGCAATGACGTACAGTTTGTGCCGGGACATGGGCCAACGTCAACCTTTGGCCATGAACGAAAGACTAATCCGTTTGTGGCTGACTAGCTAACCCCAGCTCGGTTTAAGGAATTAAACTAAAGGCCTGTTCTTCGACCAGATCAATTGTCACCAAACAATTGAAAAAACCGGGGAACAGGCCTAGGTATAAACTAATGAAAATCTATTGTGATATCGATGATAAGGTGAATGCCGAAGGCAGAGTAATACCCTGGGGTATTTTTGTCATCATTTCATGCCCTTGCAGGAACAGCAACTCTTAACCGATGGGCAACGACAGCGCCGTCGAACCGGGCGACTGCAAACCATTGAGATCATGACCATCATTATTCTGTTTCATCCGTCTAATCATCGGGATTTTAAGAACGATTACAAGGGTTTCGTAACTCAATTTTATGTCGATGCTTTTCCTGACTTACTAAGCTAACCCGATCTTAAGTTGATTAAGAAAATATAAACTTGAGTACATAAAAGAATACGACAGACAAAAATGCACCGACCGGCAAAGTCACGATCCAGGAAAGGAATATATTTCGTACTACGGCCAGATCAAGCGCACCAATCCCCCTGGCAATACCTACACCAAGAACAGCCCCTACTAATGTATGTGTTGTCGAAACAGGAATACCTGTTGCTGAAGCGATTACAACCGTCGTTGCGGCCGCCAATTCGCAACAAAACCCCCGGCTTGGAGTCAATTCAGTAATGTTTTTCCCGACAGTTGCAATCACTTTCCTGCCCAGCATGGCAAGTCCCAGTACTATTCCCACCGCACCAAGCAATAACACCCAGGATGGCAGAGGAGACTGTTGTGATATTTCACCACCACTATTAATAATACTCACTATTGCAGCAACCGGTCCGATAGCATTAGCCACATCGTTTGAACCATGAGCAAAGGCCATCGCACAGGCAGTGAACACCATTAAAATGGCAAAAACCTTTTCTACATTGGCAAAGTGAAAATCACGATCAGCTTCCGGGTCAATTTCAACCTTGCGGACAAAGTAGGTACCGATCGCCATGACAACGATGCCGGCTAAGACAGAAAAGATCACCGCCTGAAAAGAAGTCAAATGAAAACCGAGATGCTTCAACCCTTTAAGAAGGGTAACCAGTGAGATGATGAAACCGACCAGAAATATATATCCAGGTACATAACGTTTGGCATTTTCGAAGGGTTTATCTGTTCCCAGAACCAGCTTCTGAACGCTCATAAATAACCCAAAAGCAAGTGAGCCAGCGATCACAGGAGAAACAACCCAGCTTGCAACGATACTTTGTACTTTGCCCCAATGAACAGCATCCATACCGATACCAACCATTGCAAAACCTACAATCGCACCTACAATGGAATGTGTTGTTGAAACAGGCCAACCTCGATGAGAAGCGATCAATAGCCAGGTGCCCGCAGCCAACAAGGAGGCCAGCATCCCAAACACCAATAGTTCTGGTGTGCCCGCCAACAGATTAGCATCGATAATCCCTTTTCGTATGGTTCTGGTTACTTGTCCACCGGCAAGAAAAGCACCAGCAAATTCAAAGATGGCGGCAATAATAATGGCTTTTTTTATCGTGAGTGCACCCGACCCTACCGATGTTGCCATAGCATTTGCTACGTCATTGGCACCAATTCCCCAGGCCATAAACAGACCAAAAACACCCGCCAGGAGCAATAAAATCGTTGCGTATTCCATTTCCATTATTCTTGTTCTCCCCTGAAGATTAGCCTTATTGACCCAACATTAATTGAAGACGATTGCCAACACGTTCTGCACCATCGGCCAAATCACCGGTCAAATCGATGATTTTATAGAGAAACATGACATCAACCGGATTGAGATCTTTCTCGATATTGAAAAGTTCTGCTCGAATTTTTATTTGCATCTGATCCGTGTCATGTTCTATATCATCAATTTTCTGAACCATTGTTTCGACCAGATCGGTCACCGCTTTTACAAAACCTGTCTCAACTAACTCATCCAGCTCATTGATAGCCGTACATGCCTGGGTGCAACAATCAATATTTCGTTTTACGAAAAGCAGGAAGTCATCAGTGATCACCTCCGGGATCTGCATTTTTCGACCTAGCATCAGACCAGCAATATCTTTTGCCTTACCGGCAATTTTATCCTGAATACGTAAAACATCGAGAAGATCACCTCTCGGGATCGCCATAAATAGTCGGTTGGGGATTTGCATACGAAGCTTGTTTTTTATCTCATCAGCTTCACGTTCCAGTTTCGCAATGTTCTCATAATGCCGCTCTTGCGCAATAAAATCTCTGGCAAGTACGGCTTCTGTATAAGGAATAAGCTGCTCAACACAAGCATGGACTTTCTCCATGTGCTTCTGCAAAGGGGCGATAGGGGAGCTACCAAAAATCCCGGTAAGATAACTACTGGCCACGATCAATTCTCCAGATTGACTTTAACGGGGTGGATTATGCCAGAAACAACAACAGAAATACCATAAAAAGAATACTGTTATAGTAGAGGTGCTGTGAAGAAGTTATTTCTCGGCAACAATGTAACATAGCCAACCAGCCTCGGGCTCTCCCACTTCAGTTGCTTCAAATTCACCACTGCCCTCACCTGTTTCTTCATCATAGCCTTGCATATAAATGGTCGTTTTTGAAAAACCTGCCTCTGCCAGCAATTCTCTGATCTCAGGCAACGACCAGAGTCGCCATGTATAGCTGAAAGCTTTATTGAGCCGTGATCCATCCGGGAATTTAAAATGCAGGTAACAGGTCATTTTATGATCAATTGGATTGAATTCTGCCTGATGCCAGATATAGGTAAAATCATCATGTTCGGTTCTTTCACGTAATACTTTGGGAGCCTCATAACCTCCAAACGCATCGAGAAAAAAGATACCGTCTTCCACCAGTGAGTTCCGTACACTTTTGAAATATTGCTTCATAGTTTTTCGATCCATGAATAGCCAATAACTGAAGTTCATTGCCAGCACGATGTCTACCGGATCGGTTTTAACCTTCAGGACATCGGCTTCGATCAGTTCAATTCGATTCCTGGCTTTACCAAGAAGTTTTCCAATGTTGTTGGTTCGTCCCCAATCCAGAACCTCGCTATCCAGATCGACTCCAAAAGCACAGTTGTCCTTGCGTCGACGTACCCATTCACAGGCCGTATTACCTGTTCCACAAAAATCCTCACGCAATAATCTGGCTTTCTTACCACGTAACTCAGTATAGGTTTCATCAACGAAATCGATCTCTGCTTCGACACATTGAACCGATTGCTGATATAAAACATGTCTGTCTGCAAGATCAGCCATTTTTGCTTTTTTTAATCGCGGCATCGTCTTTTTCTTAAATAAAAATGGATGCAGATCATACCATTGAAATAAATATGCAATATACTGGTGGAGCCTCTGGTTAATTCTGGGTAAGATTTATGAAGAGATAGAATTTTTCAGAGTGAGGTACGATTAGCTAAACTTGCAGTCCAGGGGCGCTTCCTGTGGGGCGCAACGAAAAGCTGGATGATGATAGTCTTCACAACCATGACCATGAGTTAATTAGAGATCCCTTGATGGAAGCTACAAATTTAAAGAATCCCGAACTCTATAATAATCGCGAACTCAGTTTACTTGAGTTTAATCGCCGCGTCCTGGCGATGGCGGATGATCCGGAAGTTCCGTTACTGGAACGTTTACAGTTCATGTCGATCACCAGCAGCAATCTCGATGAATTTTTTGAGATCAGAATCGCAGGACTTAAACAACAGATCGCATTCGCATCAGTACAAACCGGGCCTGACAATATAAGCCCCGTTGATCAACTCAAACGCGTCAGTGAATCTGCACATCAACTGATCGATGAGCAATATAAAATCCTCAATGAAAAGTTAATCCCCGATCTGGAAGCTGCCGGGATCAGGTTTCTCCGTCGTGCGGACTGGGATGATAAATCATCCGCCTGGATTCGTCGTTATTTTAATCATGATTGTTTGCCGGTTCTCAGTCCGATTGGTCTTGACCCTGCTCATCCTTTTCCGCGCATTCTCAATAAAAGCCTGAATTTCATTGTTTCACTTGAAGGAAAAGATGCGTTTGGTCGAAACAGTGGAATTGCTATTGTGCAGGCACCTCGATCATTACCCCGGCTGATCCAGATCCCCCAAGAAACCAGTGGAGGCGCGTATGATTTTGTCTTCCTGTCTTCGATCATCCATGCACATGTATCCGATCTCTTTCCGGGTATGCAGGTTACAGGTTGTTATCAATTCAGGGTCACTCGTAATGGCGATCTGTTCGTTGATGATGAAGAAGTAGAAGATCTTTTGCGTGCTCTCGAAGGGCAATTGCCGTCACGACGTTACTCAGAAGCTATGCGCCTGGAGGTGGCTGATAATTGTCCGGCAGATATTGCTCAATTCTTATTACATCACTTTAAATTAACAACGGATGATCTATATCAGGTCAATGGTCCGGTAAATCTAAAACGATTGACTCAGCTCTATGACCTGGTTGATCTACCGGCCTTGAAATATCCCGGCTTTATTCCCGGCATTCCACAAAGTCTGACGCTTGGGACAGATACTTTTGAGGCCATTCAGCAGGGTGATATTTTGCTCAATCATCCCTTTGAATCTTTCGCGCCTGTCGTTGAATTTGTGCGCCAGGCCGCAGCTGATCAGAATGTGCTCTCGATCAAACAAACCCTCTATCGAACGGGTGCAGATTCTGCGATCGTCAACGCGCTGGTGGATGCGGCTCGTGCAGGAAAAGAAGTCACTGTTGTGATCGAACTTCGAGCACGCTTTGATGAAGAAGCGAATATCGAACTGGCGAACAAATTACAGGATGCTGGCGCACACGTGGTTTATGGCGTTGTTGGTCATAAGACCCATGCAAAAATGCTTCTGGTGGTACGCCGCGAGGGAAGACGTTTACGACGCTATGTACATTTGGGAACGGGAAATTACCACGCCAGTACTGCACGTGTTTACACCGATTATTGCCTGTTCACCTGTGACCCGGATTTTGGTGAGGACGTGCACAAAATTTTCCACCAGCTTACGGCTCTCGGCAAACCTGGCAAGCTGAAAAAATTACTGCAATCACCGTTCACATTACACAAAACCATCATGCAATTGATCGAGCAGGAAACAGAACATGCACGGGCTGGACGTCCAGCAAAAATCATTGCGAAAATGAATGCACTGACAGAAGGTGAAGTGATCAGAGCCCTGTACTCCGCATCTCAGACAGGCGTCAAAATTCAACTGATTATCAGAGGTGTTTGTCTGCTTAAACCTGGTGTGAAAGGTATTTCGGAAAATATTACGGTGCGTTCGATTATTGGTCGATTTCTTGAGCATCCACGCATCTTTTATTTCCATAACAATGGCGAATCTCACTTATATTGCTCCAGTGCCGACTGGATGGATAGAAATTTTTTCCGTCGTGTCGAGGCCTGTTTTCCAATTGAAGATCCAAAGTTGAATCAACGTGTTTATAAACAGGGACTGATGCTTTATTTAGCCGACAACACGCAGGCCTGGATCCTGCAACCGGATGGTGGCTATAAACGAACAAGCCCGGGAAAACAAATACCAAAATCGGCCCAACAAACCTTACTGGAAGAATTGAGTTCAGGTTAAGTAACTGGAACTGGCATCCGTCTTGCCTTCACATTCCCCATCGTTTGAAATCTTTTTTTGTGATCATCTTCACGATGTTTTGTAAAAATAAAGAATAGACTATTCTCGAAGTGGAGGGAGAAATGCATTCAATTTGTTTCAGATTATTATTGTTAAGTATACTCATCTTACCTGTTCAGTCTTATGCAACACCGATCAATCTGCTGGTGCCTGCCTATGCCAATCCCTGTTGTGATGGCGGACCTGATATGTGGAGTAATCTGATTTCTGCCGCTGCCAACCCTGACCTCCAGGTCAGTCTGATTTTTAACCCGGCCAGTGGTCCGGGAACCACCACTGATCCAAATTTTATCAACGCGGAGGGTAACGGCCCTTTGGTAGATTTTCGCAATGCAGGAGGACGTGTCTTTGGTTATGTTGCAACCACTTACGGCGCCCGATTACAAACGGATGTTTTCTCAGATGTAGACAAATACTATGACACGCTCTATACAGGATTAATAGACGGGATCTTTTTTGATGAAATGTCAAATGACCTCGCCAATACTGGCTATTATCAGGGACTCAGAAACTATGTGCGCTCAAAGGGAAATTCTGAACTGGTGATTGGTAACCCTGGCACCAGTTATACTGGCAATCCTTCCGGGCAAACGGCATTCACCCTCGCGGATTATGTGCAGTCTGCTGATGTACTGATGACGTTTGAAAGCCGTGCTGAAGATTATCTGAACAACTACACCGCCCCTGCCTGGGTGGACGACTTCGGATCAGATCGTTTTGCACATGTGATCCACAGTCTCAATTCATGGGACAGTAACCTTGTTGATCTGGCCATCTCACGTAAGGCTGGATATGTGTATTTTACCGATGATCAAATGCCAAACCCCTATGATCAACCCACCGGCTTCTGGGATCAGGAAGTGTCTGATCTCGCCACAGCCAATACGATTGCCACCCCTGTCCCGGCAGCGATCTGGTTGTTGCTTACAGGGCTGATAGTTATGATCCCGGTTAGTAAAAGAAAAGCTATTTGATATATTCCGTGGTATAGCGCATAACTTTTATTTCATCTGACCAGTAGTGGGAGGGTAACCCGGCCTTCATTTTAAGATTTGTCAGAAAGTCTCTTTTTTCCGTCAGGGATTCCCAGACACTGGGCAGGAAAGTACCGCGTCGGCCAGCCGCTTCCAGAATCAGACCGTCCTCTCCAGGACGAATTTGCTCCAGTAAATCCTGTTCTGATTCAAACTCGACTGGTTCAGGCTTGCTCAGGATAGAAATAAAGATCTCCAACTGATCCAGTTCATCGCCATCAACAGGTTTGAAACGGGGATCGCGGAAAGCCGCCGACCAGCCATTATGGGCAATATCTTTGACAAGTGGACGATGGGCCTCGAGCGTGCCGATACAGCCACGCAGTTGTCCGTTTTTCTGCAATGTGACAAAACTGGCCCGATGCTCGACCAGTTGATCTGGAAACTGCTCGGTCTCAACATATAGCGGATGGTTACATCTCAAACCATGCCGGATAGAATCCTGAGCCAAAGACACCAGTATTTTACGATACGGCTGATAACTCATCTTTTAATCAAACACATAGGAACCATAACCCACCACACTGTCCTTTGATCCTGCTGTATCACCTGAATTTCTCAGATCGACCGTAGTGGCTTTGAGATCATGTTTTTTTGCTGCCAGTAACAGACCCTTGATCGGATTTCGTCCACAGGCACCTTCAGGCTCGATCATCTCCAACTGCAACTTTTCGATCGCAGAGCTTGTGCTGGCATCCATCGCCTTTGCTGTGAGGTAGTCATGATAATGACTCAGATCAGAACTGATCACGACCAATGTTTCCGAACCACCCCAGAGTTTCTCAAGTACCTCATCCACCTGTTCAGCACTGGCATCTCCCACGACTATCGGGATCAGCTTAAAATCATCCAGCACAACTTGTAGAAAAGGAAGATGGACCTCCAGACTATGTTCTAATGCATGTGCTTCATCCATGATATGAACCTGGGGTAGATCTGTTATTTGATCAATCGCATTCCGATCCAGTTCCACATCGCCCAGCGGTGTACTAAAGTAATTCGCACTACTGACAGCCAGGCCCCGAAAAGGAATACGGTGGGCCGGTCCCAACAAGACTATTCTTTTAATTTGATCATGAACATCCGTCAGCCGGGCATAGGCGCTAGCAGCAATGGAGCCAGAATAAATATACCCGGCATGGGGAGCAATGATCGCTTTGGGTGCTGGTCCTGAATTTAGAACCTCTGACAACATCCGCCTGATATCTCTCTCCAGTTCTTCAGAAGAATCTGAATAGAACATTCCTGCTACCGCCGCCTGTCTTTTCAACATCATTCCTCCTCCTGACAATCAATTTCAGGACTCTATTAACATGCCAATATATTTTCAAGTAGTCTACTTTTTTTAATCTACGGTTTCCCTGATCATAATCAAACTTTAACTGATTGTTTTCGTCTATATTTAATAATGAATATGCCAAATGAAACTATCATCGAAAATTATCCAACGGATTACTGGCACAAGTTAAAAGATGGTCGTGTCCAGTGCGATCTCTGTCCGCGGGAATGTAAACTGCAGGCAGGACAACAGGGCTTGTGTTTTGTACGCGCCAATCACAATGATCAAATCGTGCTAACCACCTATGGCCGGTCCAGTGGTTTCTGTGTTGACCCCATCGAAAAGAAACCACTGAATCACTTTTTACCGGGTACTTCCGTACTTTCCTTTGGCACCGCAGGCTGCAATCTGGCCTGCAAGTTTTGTCAGAACTGGGACATGAGTAAGTCCCGTGAAATGGATACGCTGATGGATCAGGCCTCACCAGAAATGATTGCCCGATCAGCAAAAGATCTCGGTTGCCACAGTGTCGCCTTTACCTATAACGATCCGGTGATTTTCATGGAATATGCCATCGATATTGCAAAAGAATGTCGCCAGCTCGATATCAAAACCGTGGCTGTGACGGCTGGTTATATCTGCGATGAACCTCGTCAGGAGTTCTTTCAATACATGGACGCTACCAATGTCGATCTAAAGGCCTTCACGGAGGCGTTTTACTGGAAAGTCACCGGAGCACATCTACAACCCGTGCTGGATACACTTCAGTATATCAAACACGAAACCGATGTCTGGCTGGAAACCACCACGCTGTTGATCCCGGGCAAAAACGACTCTGACCAAGAACTCGATGAAATGACCCGCTGGGTAAGAGAGAACCTCGGCCCGGATGTGCCTATGCACTTTACGGCCTTCCACCCGGACTGGAAAATGAATGACGTGCCAGCAACACCCGACGCAACATTAACCCGTGCTCGTCAGATAGCAATGAATAATGGTATGCGATACGCCTACACGGGTAATGTTCACGATCGGGAGGGTGAAAGTACCTACTGCTATCATTGTCATGAAGTTTTAATTGGACGTGACTGGTATCAGTTACTGAAATGGAACCTCAGTGATGATGGCCATTGCCTCAATTGCGGCGAACCTTGTGACGGTGTGTTCAATGGCCAACCAGGAACATGGGGGGCACGCAGGATGCCGATCCAATTTAACCGAAGAGCATAATACTATTTTGAAGAATTGAATCGAGTAGCGTTGATCCGACTCCTGAAGTGACAACTTCCCGATGAAATCATTCCATTCACATCCATTGTTAATTCATCACCATCAACGATTGCATTAAAAAATCCTGTCCGGCGAATCCCTCCCGTATCCAGACCTCTTATTCTTCCTTTAGCTTTGCCCTCTTCATCAATCGTCCCTTTATAAGTAATCAGCCCATAGCGTGGATCAACCTTGCCAATAAAACTGTCAGGTCCCATGCTTGTGATTGTTACTTCCCAATGATTGGTTATCCGATCGATATTCCGGCCACACATCAACTCCATATTTTCGTTTCCCTTGAAATGACCACTATAGCCTTCTTCTGAAAATGAATTGACACTGTAAACTATAAAAATGATAAAGAGATATTTTTTCATGTGGCTCTGTAATTTTATTTTTTTCTCACTATGCTTGAAGCTCTGTTTTTCATAATGCCTGGTTACTCTGATCAATTCAGAGCTTCTTTAGGTAAAGGATGGCCATGTTAATTTTATTAAATGTAATTTGAGATAAAAATAATCAATCAAGCCGATCTTCAATCGCCCGAAAAAGTTCGAGTACGAAAGTCTCCCTTCTCTGTCCTTTGCAATCACCATAGGCACGAGGCTCCTTAAAACCTTCGTAATCAAGTCGGAAGATCTGCCTCTTCTCCAGCCCCTTTAGATCGTGTCTTGCAAAATCAACCTGCTGTAGCATGACAGGAATGAACGGTTTTCCGGCATCTGCAACAAAAGCGGGTAATTCTTTTTCGGTTATAAATTTTGATGCCAGAAATGCCGGACTGATCAGCAACAATCCAAAATCACACTGATCAATGGCCTGTTTGATTTGTTTCTCCCAGTCCTCACCTATTTCGATACCGCTGTCTTCCCACAGTACATAATCAAATCGCTTTGAGGGCGCAAATACATCAGAAAGTTTTTCCAGAAAACTGTTGGCAAGCATTTTGTTACGATGGGCGTATGAGACAAAGAAGGTGACTTTTGTTCGCATTTTTATTTTTCTGGTTGGCAACTAAATATTTTTTCTTACTAAGCAAAGCCTACACGAATTAGTTTATCGGATAAACTGACTTTACTTCTCTTCTAAAATAATGGATGGTTACTCAAAGAAAGCTTTTAAGCGGGTCTCCGGGAATGCAAGATCCTATTGTCTTTACGATATTTATTATCTTTACAGGTGCAGCTGTTCTTGCAACAGTCGCTCTGTATACACGTCAGACCATTCTTTTATCATATATATTGCTTGGGGTTCTTGTTGGTCCTTGGGGACTCGGTCTTGTTTCTGATCCAGCACTGGTACAGGATATTGCTCATATCGGAATAATTTTTTTATTATTTCTTCTTGGTCTCAATCTACATCCGCAAGAATTACTCGGCCTGTTTCAGAAAACAACATTAGTGACACTGATCAGTTCATTGTTCTTTATGTTTGTTGGGTTTGTAATCAGCTGGATGTTTGGGTATTCCCTGATCGACTGTCTCCTGATTGGTGGGGCCATGGTTTTTTCCAGCACGATCATTGGAGTTAAGTTGTTACCCACTTCCGTTTTACATCATCAACATACGGGCGAACTCATCATCAGCATTTTATTACTTCAGGATCTACTGGCGATTGTGATGTTGTTAATCATCAAAGGTATTGGTAAAGGTGTGATGCCTGTCCTCGAAATATTGCTTATGGTGTTTGCTTTACCCGGACTCATTTTGATTGCCTGGCTTTTCTATAAATTCATCCTGATTCGATTGATCAGCAAGTTTGATCAAATCCACGAATATATATTTCTTATGGCCATAGGCTGGTGCATGGGGATCGCTGAGCTGGCTGACTATATGGGCTTGTCCGCTGAGATCGGTGCCTTTATCGCTGGAGTGACGCTGGCCGCATCACCCGTAGCCATTTATATTGCAGATTGTCTGAGACCTTTGCGAGACTTCTTTCTGATTTTATTCTTTTTCTCACTGGGCGCAGGGTTTAATCTGGATCTGATTGGTGGCATAGCATTTCCTGCTATGGTCACTGCTGGCATAATACTGGCCCTCAAGCCATATATATTCAAATGGCTCCTGCACCGGACAGGTGAGCCATCCGGTCTTTCTCTGGAAGTAGGTACTCGCTTGGGCCAGATGAGTGAGTTTTCACTTCTCATTGCTGTGCTTGCACTGGAACTTGGGATAATCAGCGATATAGCATCCTACCTCATCCAGTTAACGACATTGATAACACTGACCGCCTCCTCCTACCTGGTTGTCAGAAAGTTTCCAACACCTATCGCTCATTCAGACGAACTGCGCAGGGACTGAACAAGACTTACCCATTATGCAATGTGAAATTTTGAGCCTTCAAAACAATGCCGATAACGAATTTAAACTATAAACACTTACGCTATTTCTGGATCGTCGCAAAGGAAGGAAGCATTACACGTGCCTGTGAAATACTTCATTTAACACCTCAAACTATTAGTGGGCAGCTGAGTCTCCTTGAACAGAATTTGGGAATAAAATTGTTCTCCAAATCAGGACGTAATCTGGAAATTACTGAGGATGGTCTTAAAGTCTTCAAATATGCCGATGAAATATTTCAACTCGGAACAGAGTTGGAAGATACAATTCACCGAAACTCGATGGGGCCAGCACCTATGTTTCTGACTGGAATTGCAGATGCCGTTCCAAAGCTGATTGCATACCGTATCCTGGAGCCGGCACTGAAACTCACCGAACCTGTGCGGTTAGTTTGTCACGAAGAAAAAATTGAAAATCTGTTAGCTGATTTAGCAATACATAAACTGGATCTGGTTCTCGCCGATGCTCCCATATCTCCTAAACTCAGTATACGCGCATTCAATCATCTGTTAGGTGAGTGTGGTACTACTTTTTTTGCCTCAAAAAGTCTTTTGAAGAAAACAAAGACCACTTTCCCGAAAATATTAAATGAACTTCCCTTACTAATGCCAACAAGAAATTCAGCAATGAGTAACGATCTTGATGCATGGCTTGATCATCATTTAATCCGGGCCAATGTCTCTGCTGAATTTGATGATAGTGCTTTGATGAAAGTTTTTGGACAAGCTGGAGCAGGTATTTTTATTGCTCCCACAACAATCGAAAAAGAGGTCATTCGTCAGCATCAGGTTAAGATCATTGGTCGAGCTGAAGATCTTCTTTATCGTTTTTATGCAATCTCAGTTGACCGCAGACTTAAACATCCGGCGGTCATCGCCATTAGTGAAACAGCTCGTAATGAGATATTCATAGACTTCTGATAGACACCTTCAACACTTCGTACAATTCGAATAATAAACTTTTATTATTCGAATTATCATGTGCTTTTATTTGATTAATATAGTGACTAAAGAGTTATTCATCAAATGAGAGGAAGGTATGAAAAAAACAACAATTACCCTTATTAGTGCATTGGTTCTGCCAATAGGAACAACTCATGCGACCGAGAATGGTCATTGGGGTTACTCCGGGAATGTCAGCCCCGAACACTGGGGGAGTCTTGATCCTTCTTTCGGTGTGTGTAGCACGGGTACAAACCAATCTCCCATTAATATTGAGAATTTTATAGATGCTGATCTGAAAAAAATCATATTTGATTATCAGGCAAACACAACTGATTTTGTGAATAATGGTCATACCGTACAGGTTAATTTTGACAGTGGAAGCACTATTTCCCTTGAGGGGAAATCATATGAACTAAAACAACTTCATTTTCATACACCGAGTGAAAATTTGATCCACGGCAAATCTTTCCCGATGGAAGCGCACTTTGTACATGCTAACAACGAAAACGAATTGGCAGTGATCGGCATCTTGTTTGAAGAGGGAAATGACAATGAGGCACTGGCCAGTTTATTGGCTATCATGCCACAACAGGTTGATGATAGAGAATCAATTGATGGGTTAAATATAATGAGCATTTTACCAACTTCTAAAGATTATTATCGGTATAACGGCTCTCTCACAACTCCCCCATGTACAGAAGGAGTTCGCTGGATAGTTATGAAAGATTCAGTACAGGCATCTGCTCAACAACTTAATGCATTTAAAAAAGTCATGCATGAAAACAACCGACCGGTTCAACCTAAAAAAGCGAGGCCAATACTGGAATGACAGATTGATATTTTTTAAGAGAAACCATCAGGTTTTTTAATTTTCAGGGTGCTTGACCAACCACTTTTCCAGCATGCTGAAACACAGAAGCGATAACTGATATTGAAAGATATTGAGACTCTGCAGTTATTGTTAAGTAATTACCATTTAACTAGAGGAGAAATACAAATGACTAATCGATATTCGCTAAAACAGCTTATTGCAGCAACAAGTATCGCTTTTGTAACATCAATTGCGATATCGCCTGTGGTTACCGCAACTGAAACGAAGGATGAGAAGGCTACCACTTCAAGTGGAGCAACCGGCGTAGATATGCAAGGTAATGTCGTCGAACTGGGAAACTTCAGATTTGGTGGTGATGATATGGCAAAATATGCTGATGGTAAAATGGGTACTGGTGAAAAAGATCCCGCAGTGTGTGGTAGTTTTTCTTCAGCAAAATGCAGCGTCGGTCATCTTCAAGATAAATAGATAATGTAAGCTTGGATGATAGCGAAATTATGCTGTTATTAAGAAAAGAAATTGCCAGCAGTGGGTTCTTGTAGACTCGCTGCTGGCATTTCCTGCTTCATAAACCTACAATAATTATCAAGGTGACAATGTTTGTTTTCTGCTTCAAGAAAATATTATGAATAGACCCACTGGAAAAGAATACATCGCCCCCTGGGAAAAAGCCTTTGATCGAGTACTAAGTCCACTGGATGAATTTATCCATCGACAAACGACCAGCGGCGTCTTGCTTATGATATGTGCTACTGTCGCCATGTATTTGGCTAACAGTCCGTGGAATGAGACATATCATCATCTTCTAGAGATGCCATTTACGATTGGCGTTGAAGGGTTTCAACTATCCAAGTCACTACATCACTGGATCAATGATGGCCTGATGGCACTATTTTTTTTCTTTATTGGTCTGGAACTCAAACGTGAGATTCTGGTGGGAGAACTTGCTGATCCAAAACATGCCATTCTCCCCATTATTGCCGCGATCGGAGGTATGGTAGTACCTGTCCTTATCTATTTGAGTATTAACCCGGAAGGACATGCTTTTAAAGGCTGGGGTGTACCGATGGCGACCGATATTGCTTTTGCACTTGGGACACTGGCACTCCTGGGTAATCGTATACCAAAAAATTTACTCACCTTTCTGGTGGCTCTGGCGATTGTCGATGATTTAGGTGCAGTTCTGGTGATTGCACTCTTCTATACAGAAACGATCTACACCCCGGCCCTGTTAACGGCCGCCATCATACTGATACTACTTTTTACAATTAATCTCGGTGGCGTTCGTCGTCCATTGCCTTATCTTTTATTGGGCATTGTGTTATGGATAGCGATGCTAAAGAGTGGTATTCATGCCACTTTGGCCGGTATCTTCCTGGCTTTCACTATTCCGATGCGCCCAAAATATAATCCAGACCGTTTCCTCTCACAGATCAATGAAAAGATTGATCAAATCAAACAAGCCTATCGAAAAGAAGGAAATATCATCAAGAATGATGAATTACGCTCCCGATTTCACGCACTGGGAGAGGGCTTAAATCTGGTACAGGCACCCGCACAGGCTCTTGAAAGGAAAATGCATCTGCCAACCGCCTATCTTATTATTCCGATCTTTGCTCTTGCCAATGCAGGGATTCCCATTAATTGGTCTTCCGCCGGAGATATATTAACCCACCCCGTTTCTATGGGTATTGCAGCCGGACTGGTTCTGGGAAAGCTGATCGGCATTGCTGGCTTTTCCTGGGTTGCAATAAAAATTGGTTTGACATCTTTTCCACACGGCGTGGATTTCAAACACATTATTGGTGTAGCTTTAATGGGAGGAATAGGTTTTACCATGTCGATCTTTGTCGCAGAACTAGGTTTTGCTCACCATCCTGAAGATTTATTAATGGCGAAAACCGGCGTTCTTCTAGCCTCTCTTCTGGCTGGAATATCTGGTTTTCTGTGGTTATATTTCACTGGCCCGAAAGAAACCAAAAAATAATGCCCCTCCTTATAAAACGTATTCTCTCAATCCCAGACCAGTGGCGGCTCTTCCATTAATGCCAACTGTTCTCTCAGAGAAAGAATATGTTCTTCCCAGTAGTTTGTCGAATTGAACCAGGGAAAGGCTTGTGGGAAGGCCGGATCGTCCCAGCGAGAGGCAACCCAGTAAGCGTGGTGCATGATCCGCAT
>JALSSM010000126.1 GCA_026984275.1 Gammaproteobacteria bacterium | reverse complement strand
CCCTGGGTCTTAACAAAGGTTTGTTGTGCTGCTTGTAAGCTTGTTTGAAGTTGATTTAGTTTCATTGCAATTTCTGCAAAATCAATATCATTTATCTCAGATAATTGATCTTTCAATGTTACAGTCATTTGCCTGCTAATGTCTCGCTCGGTATTAATCATTCCCATACGGCTTGCAATGCTATTTCTGACGATTGTCAGATTGTCTTTTGCTAAAGCAAGATCTGTTGTTGCAGTATTAACAGCCGTTTCTACTTGTGTAAATGTAGAGGATGCTGTTTCCAGAACTGTTGCAACATTTTCTATTATCCTGAAGACCGATCGACCGCCGTTGATATTTTCGAAAACTTCTTCACCAGAATTACCATCCGCCACTCGTCGATCAGCGGCTATCTGAATACTTCTTTGCCCCGCATCGCCAGTATAAGTAACATTTGCACCTGAATCATCAAAGGGTTTGGTATTAACATCATGACCTGCATACAAATAATCACCATTACTATCTCTTGTATTGGCAAGATCAGTGATAATTGATAACTCCGCACGTATTTCTTCTGCCAATTGTTTTCTGCTGGTAGCATCCTTCCCCGTAGCATTAAAAACCAATCCATTCACACGCTCCAATGCCGCATCAACTGCATCCAGTACCGTCTCAGATTGATCAAGTCGGTTAAATGCAAAATCACCATTGGTTTTAAACTGTTCATTACGATCAATCATTCTGTTGAGATCAACAATACGTGTTGCGGCAGCCGGATCATCTGATGGTGATTCGATCTTGTTTCCAGTTGCCAGTTGTTTTTGAACCCTGGCCAGCTCGACATTCTGCCGGTTAATCCCTGCCAGGTTTGATGCATATAATTGTGAAGTTGAAACTCTCATCATTGACTCTCCTTATCTGTTTTTTACCTGACGGCCTGTAATAATGTTCCGAACAATTCATTGCCGACGGCCACCACCTTTGCCGCTGCCTGATAGGCCTGTTGGAATTTCAGTAGATCAGCGGCCTCTTCATCCAGATTGACACCTGAGACACTATCGCGCGCCTCTATCGCACTTTGTTCGACGGCCTCCATCGCTTCAAGCCCGGTTTTGGCCTGTCTTGCCTTTGTACCCACGTCACCAATCAATTGACTATAAGCGTCATTGAAACTGGCATTGCCACCTTCTAAGGTATTATTTAATTGAAGATCAGCCATTGCCAATGCATTTGCATTATCACCAACGCCCGTAAACGGATCGGCAGCCGCCGCAATTTTTCGTGGATCCGTGATCGCGACATTAATTTGTGCAGCAACATCTTTCATTGGCTGGATCAGGAAACTATCACCTGCAGCTGCCGGTGTTGTGACATTGATGGTCAGGCCATCGACAGCTAGAGCAGGACCAGCCCCCAAGTTGGTTTGAGTATTATCTGAAAGACGTGTCGCTGTATAAACTGCACCATCAAAACTGATCCGGTAATCAGACGTTGTTAACTGATTGACCTGAGCTGGATTAAACGCAACATTCATTGCCCCGGTAACAGTCCCCTCACCGGCTGCAACAGGTGCTGGAATAGAAAACAGATTACCACCCAGGTTTCCATCCAGATCTCTTCCAGTTCCCTGCAATCGGTTAAATTCCAGAGCTATGCCTGCTGCAAGGCGTCCGAGTGAATTTCTGGCTTTGTCCAGCACTTCTTCTCGTACTTTTAACAAGCCACCCAGCTCACCCGTGATCGTGTTTGATGCAATGACAACATGGCTGGAACCTACCTGATAAGTGACTTCAAGTTGTGACGGTTTTGATGGGTTTAGCTGTGTACTCAGTTCATAATTGTTCGCACCACTCACCAGAACCTGCCCACCACTGGTCATGATGTTGAGTCCACCATTACTTTGTTCCGTTGTTGTCACTCCGGTTAATCTTGATAATTCAGTGACGGCCTGATCCAGTTGATCATTGAGGCTGTTTGATCCAACATCATTGGATCGTCCATTTATCTGAGTCAGCTTACCGTTTATTTCTGCAATGTTTGCGGTCAAAGCATTAATCTGACTGACATTGGCTCGCAGTTCCTGATTCACACCATTATCAAGTTGGTTAAGCTGAGTATTTAAAGAATGAAATTTAGCTGCCAGAGATTCTGCAGAACCCAGCAGTGTTTGTCGTGTCGGGATGGAAGCTGGATCGTCTGCCAGAGCGTTTACCGAATCAAAAAAATCCTGCATGCTGGGCGACAATCCGATCACATTGTCTGCGAGTAATTTATCGACCTGTGAAGAGTAGGTATTATAACTGGCCATGTTCCCTACATTGGTCGCACTGGTCTGAACGTTGTTGTTCAGAAATTCATTCACAACTCTTGAAACTCTATCAATGTTGACACCTTTACCAATGGCAAGCCCACCAAGAATCTGATCTTGTCTTGGTGAGAAATCAACCCGTTGACGTGAATAACCCGGCGTATTGACATTGGTAATATTATTCCCGGTTGTGGACAATGCACGCTGTGCAGCCTGCAAACCTGAAACACCAATTTTTAATATATCACCCATCTTGATTTGTCTCCTTTACTATGCCCAATGACAGCAACATTAAGCATTTCCTTTCCATGCCGATTGCAGACTTTTCCTTTCTAAAATATTCATGATCTTATTAGCGTAATTCGGATCTGTGGCATATCCCGCACTTTGTAATCCTCTGATATATGCCTTTCTGTTTCCAGCCTGATTAATGGCATTTTCATAACGTGGCTGAGTTTTTATAAACTCTACATAATCCTTAAAACTTTCTGTAAAAGATGAATAGGATCGGAAAGCCGAAACTTCCTTTCTGACCACACCGTTTCTGTATTCAAGTGACCCAACGTTAACTGAATCACCTTTCCAGCCATGACTCGCTTTGATACCAAATAGATTGTGACTGTTTGAACCATCTGGATGCCTGATCACCTTTTTACCCCAGCCTGTTTCCAGTGCTGCCTGTGCGATCAACAAGTCAGGATCTACACCAATCTCTCTGGCCGCACGTTCTGCATGTGGGCGCATGGTTTGTATAAATTCGTCTGGAGAGTTAAATATCGTTTTCTCGTTTTGTTCATTAACTCTTTGTTGATCTACATTGACAACAGGCCTTTGTATTCCAGTGTTTGTATTAGAAATAAACCGAGGTTCTGGTCTTAGATCAATAATAGGTCTTACAGGTATTGCGCGTCTTTCGGGGACAGGATTAAGAGCGGGTCTATCTTGTCGTAACCCTGTCAGGTTAAACGGATCCTGACTCGATGGTTTTTGAGCCGATGGGCCAAACCCTTCAACACCTGCCTCAACCGTTGGCATTTGTTTTGTCCTGGCAGCCTGAGCCTTGATCAGGCTGGCAATCCCCGATGTAGCCACAACCTGCTGACCTTGGTCAGTGTGCAAACCATCACTCTGTAAATCATTATCACTCTTGCTTACCGATTTTTGCTGCCCCTTACTTAGCTGAGTTTCGAGAACCTTTGCCATACCGAAATCGCCACGTTCAGAAATATCCACAGCAATCTGTTTATCAAACATATCCTGATACATCCGTGAGGCATCGTTATCCATCAGGCCATCACCACGACTGGCATCGCGCAAACTCTTTAACATCATTTCAACAAACGTTGATTCAAACTCTTTGGCTACCGCCTTAACCGCTTCTGGTGATTCGGCTCGTGCGGATACCTTCAGTTTTGCCAGACCTGAAAAGTCAGTATAAATCCGTGAACTTGCTGATTCGGGTGTCATAATATTCCTTTACCTGTTTATCACAATAAGCATTGGTTCAGGTATATGCACGAGCCGTGCCATGATTGTTTATGCTTCACTTTCAGTAACTTACGTTATTTTAAGGTTATTTAGACGGGCAATAGTTTGCCGGGTGGCAATATCTATGGTCACTTTATTCAGACTTACAATTTAAGTCAGAAAGCTCTACACTCAAAGCT
>JALSSM010000125.1 GCA_026984275.1 Gammaproteobacteria bacterium | reverse complement strand
CTGACATTGACATGACCAGGATCACTGATCGAATAAGGGTCATAACCAGGACTTTGTGAGTTGTAACCGTCAGAACACCACGGCTGAGTTGAGGGATTACAACGACCTCTATAGCTACCCATTGATAAGTATCGTGCATAGGCCTTAGTAGCATTGTACGGTAATGAGAATGGTGGGTGGTATGGCGGATGATTTGTTGCGGCCAATGCTGTAGCTGTTGGAGTATACGATGCCGGGTTCGCAGACCAGCTATTTCCGGATCGATAATCCTGAGCAGCGGCATTCCACAGCTTTGGTGCTCTCAATTTCCAGACATTATCGCCACGAAAATATTTTGCAGCGTCAAGTAATGCCGGTACCATTTTCGTTTCATAATTAGGGTTTACCCAGCTATCGTTTTCAACAATATGGGGAATAATTTCGTAGTTCTTAAAATCTCCAACAGGAATATTTGGATCAACCGTGTGAGCATCATCACCGATTGCTGAAACGGGCCACTGGACACCTGTAATATAACGGTTAAACCAGGAAACACCCACGTTCAAACCAGTTTGGTTTTTATTGGCATCCAGTACGTCTTTGAGTGCCTTTAGCAAGATTCCATATCTGGAATCAGGCCCTTCCAATGAAGAAGCCTGAGTTCCATCCGGTTTCAAGCCCATACTGCCAGAAATATCAAAAACAAACAGGACATTGACAGGCGGATCGTTTAATAACGAGGAACTAAATATATCGAGATCATCTGCTTTAGACGTCGTTGAGATTGTAATCAATGCAAAAGTAAAAAAAACAATTGCCGAGATAATCGCTAAAGAGCTTTTCATTTTATGACTCCATTCATCACTTCGCTACATAATCCATCCTGTTTTCCTGAACAGGGTTTATACATACCATATAAACTTCGGCTTATTATCAGCAATGAAGAAATGGTTAAACGGTATTTACCAACCGATAAAAGGCTGATTGTTCTACAGAAATGTAGCGGTAGATCTCTGGAAAGCTGAAAAGATATTCCAGCTTACTGGCGTATAGTCGTACTTTCCAATAACCGCCATGTGTTTGTTTCAATTTGAACGTACCAGTTCCCAACAACCAGTTCAGGTAGCGTTGCTTCATAAATATGATCAGTACTGCGATTGAGTACTGTATGCTGATCAAAACCTTTGCGGGTCTTATTCAAAAAACTTATTTTTAACTGTTCCGGATAACTAAAATCAGAATTGGCCGTCAGCATTAATTTTACTTTCCCGGCTTCCCGATCAAGGTTTAGCATAGCACTTAAACCCATCTGTTCAGCCATCTCATCACGCTTAATTACCCGGTTAATTTCCAGACCTTCCTTATAATAATCATCTATTACCAGTCCATCATCAGACATAATCGCAAGATAAATCGTATAGGTTCCGGCTATTACAGCCGTTAGAGGTAAACTGATCACCAACCAGACATATGGGTTTTTATACCAGGTAGTCTTATCCTTTATCTCCCTCATTTTCGTGGCCCAATAAATCGTGCTTCTTCTTTCACGTTAAGCTTCTCATCATCTACAGCGTTTAATTGAAAATATACTGTTGAACTACGTTCCTTAAGATCAGCTTCATCGGCTCTCAATCTAACGGGTAAATCTAATACCTTTCCACCCTTAACAAGAATCTTTTCCTGTTCCAGTTTCATCTCCAGTCCTTCTATTCCTTCAGCTGAGAGATTGAATTCATGATCATTTTCATCCATATTAACCAGTTTCAATGTGTAGACATTCTCGATCTGACCTTCATTCGTTTCACGAAACAAGGTATTACGATCTCTCATAACATCAAGTTGTAATGGTACGCGCACTGCGAGGGTATAGATGAAAGCTGAAGCGAAAGTCAAAAGAATTAAAGCATAAATAACAATTCTTGGTCGTAATACTTTAGTAGGATTACCTTCTACAGTATTTTGTGTAGTGTACTTAATCAGCCCTTTCTCATATCCCATCTTATCCATAACATCGTCACAGACATCAATACAGGCAGAACAACCAATACATTCATATTGCAAGCCATCGCGAATATCAATTCCCGTGGGGCAGACCTGAACACACATCGTGCAGTTGATACAAGCTCCCAGTCCTTCTGCCTCATAATCCAGATTTCTTTTACGTGGTCCTCTTGGTTCACCACGTTTTTCATCATAAGCAACGATTAATGTATCTTTATCAAACATTGCACTCTGAAATCGCGCATAAGGACACATGTGTAAACAGACCTGTTCACGCATCCAACCTGCATTTCCATAAGTTGCGAAACCGTAGAAGAAGATCCAGAACGCCTCCCAGGCACTCAGATCAAATGTAAAAAGTCGATGTGCTAAATCTCTTAATGGAGTGAAATAGGCAACAAAGGTAAAACCGGTAAACGCTGCAAACAAAATCCAAGCTGCATGTTTGGTCAATTTAATCCTGAATTTATTCGCCGACATGGGTGATTTGTCGAGCTTCATTTGTTGTTGGCGATCACCTTCTATGGCATGTTCAATCCAGAGGAAAACCTCCGTCCAGACTGTCTGGGGACAGGCGTAACCACACCACAAACGCCCTGCTAAAGTCGTAAAGAAAAATAATGCCAGAGCGGCCATGATTAGCAGGAATGCAAGGAAAATAAAATCTTGTGGCCACAAAGTGATACCAAAGATATAGAATTTTCTGGCTGGTAGATCGAATAATACGGCCTGTCTTCCGTCCCATTGTAGCCAAGGCAAACCATAAAAAAGTCCAAGGAGGACAACAACAGCAAGAACTCGCAAACGTGCAAATTTTCCATGAACTTCTCGAGGATAGATTTTCTGATGTTTTGCGTACAGTGATTTTGCTACATCATCATCTAATTGCCGATCAACTTTACTCATAGTCTATATCTTCTATTTCGTTACTTAACTATTTAAGAAATATTTTGTGATGAAACTCGAAGCCGCTGTTAATAACCAGAACAACAGAAAACCAATTGTATATGCACCCATACGACTCACTTCAGGAAACGTCACACAAGCACTCAATGCATCGGGATCGATAGCCGAGAAAAAGACACCTGTTGCTATTCCAGCCATAACAAAAGATAACCATAAAATAATAATTGTTTTTTGAATACCTGAAAGACTTCTTTTCTTATTTTCAATTTCAGTCATAACTTCACTCCAAACACTATTAACTAGTCACCATCATTGATAAGTCATCATATTGTACTTCTTATTCCCTGCATTATATATTAACTATTTCTAATATAACCTTTTAAAAAAAAGATTGTGTATAACCTGGATGAATAATAATACTCATCCAGGTTACCAAATAAAACCTATTCTTTCTTTTGATGGGAAAGACTATAAACATAGGCAGCTAACAGATGTACTTTGGCTTCTCCCAGGAATTCCCCATGTGCAGGCATATGACTCTGACGACCTTTAGTGATCGTTTCCTTAATTCGTTTGTCTGAACCGCCATGGAGCCAGATTTTATCTGTCAGGTTTGGTGCACCCATCGCCTGCGTGCCTTTAGCATCAGCGCCATGACAAGCTGCACACGTTGTGGCAAATATCTCTTTTCCTTTTGCTGCAACAACTGGATCAACATCTCGACCACTTAATGATTGAACATAGGCAGCCACATTGAAAACACCTTCATTCCCTATGATCTCACCCCATGCAGGCATCATTCCATTACGACCCTCCATTATAGTGGTTTTGATGGTTTCAGGCTCACCACCATATAGCCAGTCATTATCTGTCAGGTTAGGGTAACCTCTGGCACCACGTGCATCCGATCCATGGCATTGAGTACAGTAGGTTGAAAATAGACGTTTACCAATCTTCTGTGCTTCAGGATTAGCGGCAACAGCGGCCAGATCCTGATTGGCAAATTTATTGAATATCGGTCCATAGGCCTCTTCAGCTTTTTGCATTTCACGGTCATATTGTCCTGTTTCACTCCAGCCTAATAATCCCTGAAAAGTTCCCAATCCAGGATAGAGAGCTAGATAAATAGAGCCAAATGCCAGGGTGATATAAAACATCATCAACCACCACCGTGGTAATGGATTGTTCATCTCCTGAATATTTTCATCCCAGACATGGCCTGTTGGTTTTACTTCACCTGACATTTGACCTTTTTTAGATTGAGTTATTACTAACCACCAACAGAACAGAATACTCAATACTACTAGTACGATGATATACCAGTTCCAGAAACCACTGACAAAATCAGCCATTAGAATTCTCCTTTTTATTTGTGGTTATGACCACATCTTCATCATCTTCAAGTGGAATTCGTGAAGCCTCATCAAAAGCAGCCTTATTTTTACCACTCCAGGCCCAGAGGACGATCCCGATAAATATAATGAACACTAAAACTGTCCAGATTGATTGAAATTTGATTAAAAATTCCATTATTCTGATCACCTACGTATTTTGATAGCAGTACCCATTCCTTGCAGATAAGCTATCAAGGCGTCCATTTCCGTCTTGCCTTCCAGTTCTTTGGGAGCATTTGCTATTTCTTCGTCAGTATAGGGCGAACCCAGAGTACGCATGACTTCCATTTTTTTCGATATGATTGATGCATCAGCCGGTGTATCCTCCAGGAAAGCATAAGATGGCATCACAGACTCCGGAACCAGATCCTGAGGATGAATTAAATGAGCACGGTGCCATTCGTCACTATAACGTCCACCTACACGAGCCAGATCAGGCCCCGTTCTTTTTGAACCCCACTGAAAAGGATGATCGTAAACAAATTCACCCGCCACTGAGTAATGCCCATAACGCTCAGTTTCTGCTCTGAAAGGTCGGATCATTTGTGAATGACACAGATAACACCCTTCACGCACATAGACATCCCGACCTGTCAGTCGAAGAGCTGTATAGGGCCTCAACCCTTCCACCGGTTCAGTAGTGGAGTGCATAAAGAATAGTGGCACTATTTGTACCAGTCCACCAATACTGATCGTAATAACTATCAATATAATCAATAGACCTATGTTAGTTTCTATTTTCTCATGTGTAAAAGCCATTTAGGTTCTCCTTATTCTTAATGCGCCATGGCTGGTTCAGGAATACGTGCTTCTGCAGGCGTGGATCCCTTAACCGTCTTAAAGACATTAAATGCCATGATGACCATCCCTGTCAGAAACAGGATTCCACCCAACATTCTAATCACGTAGAACGGATGCATTGCCTGTACTGTTTCAACAAAGCTATAGGTCAATGTTCCGTCACTATTGACAGCACGCCACATTAAACCCTGCATAATGCCGGAGACCCACATGGAGGCGATGTAAAGAACCACACCGATGGTTGCCACCCAGAAATGTACTTCGACCAGTTTCTTGCTATAAATCTCCTGATTAAACAGCCGTGGAATCATGTAATAGAGACTTCCGATAGAAACCATTGCAACCCACCCGAGGGCACCAGAGTGAACATGGCCAATTGTCCAGTCAGTGTAGTGGGATAAGGCGTTAACCGTCTTAATTGCCATCATTGGCCCTTCGAAAGTCGACATGCCATAAAAGGATACTGAAACGATCAAGAAACGCAGTACGGGATCAGTTCTCAACTTATCCCAGGCACCAGACAAGGTCATAATTCCATTGATCATGCCGCCCCAGGAGGGTGCCAGCAGGATCAATGACATCACCATTCCCAAAGACTGTGTCCAGTCTGGCAATGCTGTATAATGAAGGTGATGGGGGCCTGCCCAGATATAAGTAAAGATCAGTGCCCAGAAATGCACAATAGACAAACGGTAAGAATAAACCGGGCGCTCAGCCTGTTTAGGAATAAAGTAATACATCATTCCCAGAAAACCCGCCGTCAGGAAAAAGCCTACCGCATTGTGCCCATACCACCACTGAACCATAGCGTCTTGTACACCAGCGTATGCAGAGTAAGACTTGGTCAATGAAACGGGTAATGCTGCACTGTTAACAATGTGAAGCATCGCAATTGTCAGTATAAATGCTCCAAAAAACCAGTTTGCCACGTAGATATGAGAAACCCGTCTTTTTGTAATAGTGCCAAAAAATACGATTGCATAAACTACCCAGACTAATGTGATCAGGATATCAATTGGCCATTCAAGCTCTGCATATTCTTTGGATGAAGTTATTCCCAAAGGCAATGTGATCACAGCCAGCACAATCACTGCCTGCCAGCCCCAGAAAGTAAAGGCTGCCAATTTGTCGGAAATCAATCGTACATGACAGGTTCGCTGGACAACATAATAAGATGTCGCGAACAATGCCGAACCACCAAATGCGAAGATCACGGCATTAGTATGGAGGGGTCTCAAACGACCAAAATTAAAATAGGGTGCGACATTAAGTTCTGGCCATGCTAATTGTGCGGCGATAATCACACCGACAAGCATACCAATCACACCCCAGATAATGGTCATAATGGAAAATTGCCGGATGACCTTATAATTATATGTTTCTGCTGTAGCCATGAAGGCCTCCCTGGATATAAATTAGTTCTGACACATAAAATATTAGCAATAATTTAAGATTCAAACAGGCCAATATTTTCTTGATTTGATAAAATTAATCCCTTTTTCCTATCATAGAAAATTCTGGGGAACATAACAATGACCTGCTCCTCAGAATCTTTTTAGTCCTTAAAAAAATATATCATTAGAACCGGTGCCCTATACCTATGCCATAAACGATTGGATCGATATCCACATCAACATTTACATCGCCTACTGCAGTATTGCGAAATTCGGCTCGGGTACTCATATCAATGTATTTCAAATCTACATTTGCAAACCATCCACTATCTCCCAGATCAAAGTCAGCTCCGATCTGTGCAGCCCAACCAACGGAAGGACGCATGTTAACCGTTGCCCCATTAACCGCCAAAGGACCCTCCACATCTTCTGAGTAGAAAATAGTGTAGTTTACTCCCAGTCCGGCATACGGGCGGATACTGGATTCAGGCATAAAATGATATTGTAATGTCAACGTGGGTGGTAAGGCCCATGCGTTGATAACGTCATGACTACCTGGGTCGGACGATGGAAGACCATCTAGAGCACCGATCAATGCAGCACCCTGGGGATTAACATCATGTTCTGAGGTACCCAAAATCAACTCAACACCCCAGTGCGGTGACAACATATAGGTAATATCCAGCTCTGGCACTGTACTACTGTCAACACCAACAGAACTACCTGGAACATTTCCACCTAATGCTGGCACGTCAACTTCTGAACTACTATCGATCGGATTCACATTGATACCACGAACACGAACAACCCAGTCTCCCGCTGCAGCTCCTGCCGCCTGAGCGGTGAAACTTGCCACGCTGGAAACTAGAGTCAACCCGACTAAAAGACTTTTCTTTGACACTTTCATTTTTGGAACTCCCAATTATTAATAATAAAACTCTTGCACCTACAAAGGAATCATTGCAGACTCTATAAATTCTATATAAACCGTTGTTTTATATAAGATTAATGCTTTTTTAGATATTTTAATTATTATCAAGCATCTTCTATCGCTTTCGTTAAACCAAATTATTATTCACATCTCGTTAAATTAAATTGATCTGGATCAATATTTTAGTCATTGCGAATTTTAGATTTGTGGATTGTTGCAGAGGCAATCTGGCACAATAGCAATAAATGGATATTGATCATTGCTTCCACTGTGGGCTACCCGTCCCTGCTGGCACATCCCTGACTGTCTGGATTAACAACAAAAACCAGCCTATGTGCTGTGCTGGTTGTCAGACTGTTGCGCAAACCATCGTCGATTCAGGACTGGAAGGATTTTATAAACATCGCACAGCACCGGCTCCAAACGCTGATGATGTTTTACCGGATTTCCTGCAACAACTTTCTGTTTACGATGAGCCGGAGTTACAAAAAAGTTTCGTTTCCGAGGTCGGGCATAATCAACGAGAAGCCGCACTGATCCTGGAAGGCATTACCTGTCCGGCCTGTGTCTGGATGAATGAACAACACCTGAAAACCCTGCCCGGCATTATCGATATTCAGGCCAATTTCTCAACCCGACGGCTTCATGTTCATTGGGATGATAGCCAGATCAAACTCAGCTCGATCCTGAAAGCAATCCATGAAATTGGTTACAAAGCACATCCTTATGATCCATTACAGCACCAGGAAATCATTGAAAGTGAGCGCAAACTTCTTCTGCAAAGATTAGGTGTGGCAGGTGTTCTCGGCATGCAAGTCATGATGCTGGCGATTGCTCTTTATACCGGTGAATTTTCAGGTGCGGAAGAAAAGTATAAACATTTTTTTTACTGGATCAGCCTGTTATTGACACTGCCCGTTGTACTCTTCTCTGCCAGAGCTTTTTTTGAACCGGCACTTCGTGATCTAAGACATTTGAAGTTCGGCATGGACGTACCTGTTTCACTGGGAATACTGTTTGCTTTTATCGGTAGCATCAAAACCACGATCACCGGATCTGGTGAAGTCTATTATGACTCGGTGGTCATGTTTACTTTCTTTCTGTTGTTAGCCCGATATCTGGAACTGATCGCCAGAAAACGAGCAACAGAAACCTCAGAAAACCTGATTCATGTCATCCCCGCAACAGCATTGCGGATCCATCAAAATATAGAGGAACTCGTTCCCGTAGCTCGTCTTAATATCGGCGATCGGGTGCTGATCAAACCCGGTGAAACAATCCCGGCTGATGGCCATATTGTCGAAGGACGTTCCAGTGTTGATGAGTCTCTGCTCAGTGGTGAAAGCCTGCCCATCTCCAGACAAGTTGGCGATCCCGTGATCGGGGGCAGTATCAATATTGAAAGCCCGATTCAAATCGTAGTTGATACCATCGGCCAGGACAGCCTGCTCTCCCGAATTACCAGTCTGATGGAACAATCGCAGATGGAAAAACCACAAATAACAAGGCTGGCTGATCGGGCTGCCGCTTATTTTGTACCGGCTGTTTTGATCCTGGCTGCACTGGTTGGCGCTTACTGGTGGTTCAAAGATGATCCTCACTGGTTTGAAACCGTATTATCGATGCTGGTCGTCACTTGTCCCTGTGCCTTATCGCTGGCAACACCTGCTGCCATGACTGTTGCCACCGACACAATGATGAAACTTGGCATGCTGGTAACACGCGGCCATGCGATTGAAACACTGTCACATGTTGATCATTTTATTTTTGATAAAACCGGCACACTCACCGAAGGGAAACTGACACTGAATCATATCGAAACAGTGTCTGAAATGAGTGAGGAACAATGCCTTAATATCGCCTGTGCACTGGAGGCGCATTCAGAACACCCGATTGCCAAAGCGATCATTTCAACTTCGACAGATAAAAACGTGATGGAAGCTTCGAATGTGATCAACATACCCGGTGCAGGTCTTACCGGCACCATCAATAATATGCAATATATCATTGGCAATGCAGATCATATTGTTGAATTTTCTGAGGCGAAACTGGACGATGATCTTTTGCGCTCACCCGATCATAAAAACAGTTCACTGATTTTTCTGGCTGATAAAAAACAGTTGCATGCTGTTTTTATTCTGCAGGACAGTTTACGATCAGATGCAGAATCCATGATCCAGCAACTCAAAAACAAAAATAAAAAAATATCATTACTATCTGGCGACTCAGCAATCGCAGTAAAGGCAATTTCTGGTCAACTGGGCATTGATGATTTTCAGCATAACCTGAAGCCTGAAAATAAACTCCTCGAACTAAAACGGTTGCAGGAACAGGGAGAAATCCTGGCTATGATTGGTGACGGTGTGAATGATACACCGGTACTTGCGGGTGCCCAGGTTTCCATCGCCATGGGCACAGGTACACAGATTGCACGCGCCAATGCTGATCTCATCTTACTGAAAAACCAGCTACCGATTATTGTTAAAGCGATTGACGTGGCGAGAAAAACTGTCAGGATTATAAAACAGAATATGTTCTGGGCTGTGGCTTATAACCTGATTGCTTTACCCATCGCAGCGATGGGCTTACTGGAACCCTGGATGGCGGCGATCGGGATGTCACTCAGCTCATTACTCGTGGTAACAAATGCCCTGCGCATCAAAAGAGTCCCTGACTGATGGAAATAATTTATCTTCTAATACCCCTTTCCCTGGTCCTGATCGGTGCCATCATCTGGGCATTATTCTATGCGATCAGATCAGGCCAGTTCGATGACATGGAAGGTCCGGCTCACCGGATTTTGATGGATGATGATAAGCCCGAAAAAATGGACAAGAAACTTGAACATGATGATTCTGAAAAATAACTAACCTGAATGAACTCGGGATAACTAGCCACACTTCATTCCTTTTCTCATCATCTCTTCATGACTCATACCTTCCATATCAGACACTTCAGAACCCATGTCATGCCCCGTATGTGCTGAATGATCCATCGGAATCAATAATGTTACCGCGCCTAACGCAATCATGACTGTTCCAAACAGCTGCCTGATCCGTGGTTTTTGCAACCACTGACTCAAACCACCGGTGATCATGCCGGCTCCCATGACAGCGGGTAAGGTGCCGAGGCCGAATGCCAGCATCCCCAGTCCACCGTTGAGCGCATTACCACCAAGCGCCGCGAGCAATAAGGCGGTATAGACAAGACCGCAAGGGATCCAGCCCCAGACCATTCCAAAACCCAATGCCTGCCATGGTTTTTTAACCGGCATAAAACGTTGGCCCAGGGGTTGAATTCGTTTCCAGAGTTTCGCGCCCAGCCGATCCAGTTTAGAAAGATGTGGAAACCAGCCAGCTACATAAAGACCGACCGTGACGATCATCACTGCAGACAAATAACGGGTAATCGTATGCGCTTTCTCCATACCGATAAATCCAACCAACGTCATTCCGATCATCCCGACCAGCATTCCTGCAATGGAGTAACTGATCAATCGGCCAACATTGTAAGCACCCACATAAAGCGTCAGTAAGGGCTTATTTTCCCGGATAGAATTATCCAGACCGAAAGTCAACGCGCCGATCACACCACCACACATGCCGATGCAATGGAAGCTACTAAAAAGACCCAGGATAAAAAGTGCTGCGAATGAAAATTCATTACTCATAGATCAGAACTATGTGGGAGTGTTTATTTTTTCGCAACCTTTATTTTTATAGGCAATTTATTACAAGCTGTCGAAAAATTGATCCAGATCATTTTTTATAATCAATAGGCATGTTCAAATGAAGACACTCTCACACAGGAGAGTCCCATTATTAAGATCATTGTTTGGGGTGAGTTTTTTAAAATCCTGAACTGTTTTAGATCACATCGCTACGGATATTTTGTTACTCTTACCCTCGAGCAAACCGTAGCGATGTTTTTTTCTACTGATATTAACCTTGTTTACTAATCCTTGTTTCTTTCGTTAATTGAAAAAACGCTAAAAGCCAGTTCCTTCCATACTTCCCGGTAATCATAATCTGTATCCAGGGCAAGATTAAACCGTGCTTCGCAGCCACTCATGAGCAGTACAACGATTATGGAAAAGAGAAAAATCCGCACAACGAAACCCTTTTTCTTTATAATTATTCTTGTGCAATCTGATCTGTGATCAAGATGAAAGCCGATGTTAACATAGACACTGATAAAGAAAATAAAAAATAAATAAAGGAAACTCTGAATTATTCAGATCATCCTAAATTATTTCAAACAGGTACCTTACTATGACTAAACCTACATTTTCAGCCATGCCCGATGAAAAAGGATATTTTGGCGAGTTTGGTGGTCAGATCATTCCTCCTGATCTGATCAAAATTATGGACGATATCAATGATGCCTACGAAGAAATTCGTGTCACCGAGACCTTTCAGAATGAACTGATGGATCTTTATCAACATTATGTGGGCAGGCCCAGTCCAATCTTCAAAACGACAAAATTATCCAGTGGCGGGGCACAAATCTTTCTCAAACGTGAGGATTTGAATCATACCGGTGCGCATAAAATTAATCACTGCCTGGGCGAAGCGTTGCTGGCAAAACATATGGGGAAAACCAAGGTGCTGGCAGAAACAGGTGCCGGGCAACACGGCGTTGCCCTGGCCACAGCCTGTGCATTGGTCGGTATCGAATGTGAGATTCACATGGGCGAGATCGATATTGAAAAAGAACACCCCAATGTCACCAAAATGAAAATCCTGGGTTGTAAACTGGTGCCGGTCTCGCGGGGCACCCGAACACTCAAGGATGCTGTCGATAGTGCCTTTGAAGAATATCTGAAAGATCCAGTCCATTTTTTCTATGCGATAGGCTCTGTCGTAGGTCCACACCCTTTTCCGAAAATGGTGCGTGACTTTCAAAGTATTGTCGGTAAAGAGGCACGTGAACAATTCCTCAGCTCTGAAGGGAAACTGCCCGATGTTGTAACCGCCTGTGTTGGTGGTGGCTCCAATGCGATTGGCTTGTTCACTGCTTTTCTTGAAGATGATAATGTAGAATTGGTCGGTGTTGAGCCTGCTGGCAAAGGACTGGATACACCCGATAATGCGGCCACGCTGACACTCGGTGTTAAAGGTGGTTTGCATGGTATGCAATGCTATAACCTGCAGGATGATAATGGTGAGCCTTTGCCTGTTTACTCCATCGCCTCGGGTTTAGATTATCCAGGTGTTGGCCCCCAACATTGTTATCTGAAAGATCTGGGCCGCGTTAAATATGTCACGGCTGATGATCAGGAATGTCTGGATGCCTTTATGACGCTTTCACAAAAAGAGGGCATTATACCTGCACTTGAAAGTGCCCATGCCGTGGCTTATGCGATGAAGATCGCGAAAGACATGTCACCTGATCAGACTATTCTGATCAACCTGTCCGGTCGTGGTGATAAAGATGCTGATTTTGTTGCGGAAAAACTTGGGCTTTAGTTATACACAGATGAATGAGACAAGCCTTTGATCAGCTGGTAAAAGAAATTCGTGCCTGCCAATTATGCAGGCATGAGTTACCGCTTGAACCCAATCCGGTTTTTCAGGCAAACCCTCAAGCCAAGGTTCTGATCGCTGCACAGGCTCCCGGTATCCGCGTTCATGAAACCTCTATTCCATTCAATGACCCCAGTGGTGATCGCCTGCGCGACTGGCTGAATGTTGATCGAGAAACTTTTTATAATCCGGAAAAATTCGCCATCATCCCCATGGGTTTCTGCTACCCTGGGACGGGTAAAAGTGGAGATTTACCACCCCGTCCGGAATGTGCGCCGGCCTGGCGCGATCAGCTACTTACGACCCTGCCCAATATCCAGCTAACCCTTGTGATCGGCCAGTATGCACAACAATATCATCTGGGAAAGGAAAGAAAAAAGAATCTCACAGAAACGGTTCGATCATGGCGTGAATTCCAGCCTCATCTGATTCCACTTCCTCACCCAAGCCCGAGAAACAATATCTGGTTGAAAAAGAATCCATGGTTCGATAAAGAGATTATTCCGTTGTTACAGGATAAGATAAGAAGAATTTTAGAATATTAAAGAGAGTCATCAGACATGAAACTTATATTGGATATTGGTGGCTGGATTGGAATGATCATGGTGGTGACTGGTTATTATCTGGTTTCGAATGGAAAAATTGAAGCAAGAACCAACACTTTTCAGTTAATCAATTTAGTGGCTGCTTTTTTGATTGGGCTGAATGCTCTTTATTATGGCGCAATGCCTTCCGTCGGTTTGAATGCTGTCTGGATATTGATTGCCATTGTTGCTTTAGGCCGAAACAATCGCAAACAGACATGATGGCTCCCCAAACCTATACCTGGTCATACATTCTCAGTATTGCCCGTGAACATAAACGTGAATTGATCATTGCAAACATTGTTGCACTGCTGGCAGCTATTGCCAGCGTTCCCTTGCCCTTATTAATGCCATTACTGGTGGATCAGGTTCTGTTGGAAAAACCCGGAAAACTGACAGCCTTTATTGACAGTCTGTTTCCAGCATCTCTGCATGGACCCAATCTCTATATCATTACGGTGCTTGTTGTCACCGTCTTGTTGCGCCTTATCGCTGTGATCTTTAACGTCTGGCAATCGCGTAATTTCTCTCTGGTCGCTAAAGATGTTGTCTACCGAATTCGAAAACAGATGCTCTCCCGGCTATCACGTATTGCCATGTCTGAATACGAAACGCTGGGCAGCGGCACAGTGACATCACATTTCGTCACTGATCTGAATGCCGTTGATGATTTTATCGGCACGACGCTGGCGAAATTCCTGGTTGCCGTTCTCTCATTAATTGGTATGACGATCATCTTGTTATGGATGCACTGGCAACTGGCACTTTTTATTTTGCTGATGAATCCACTGGTGATCTACTTCACGACAAAACTTGGAAAAAAGGTCAAAGAACTCAAACAAAAAGAAAATACGGCTTTTGAATTATTTCAGCAGGCTCTGACCGAAACACTTGATGGCATCCAGCAGATCAGGGCGATCAACCGTGAAAAACATTACCTTGTCCGTGTTGCCGACAGCGCCCGAAACATTCGTGATCATGCGGCAGCCTATTCCTGGAAAAGCGATGCTGCCAGTCGCGCCTCTTTCATGGTCTTTTTATTCGGATTTGATCTGTTCCGTGCAATCAGCATGTTTATGGTGCTCTATTCCGATCTGACCATTGGACAGATGTTGGCGGTGTTTGGTTATTTGTGGTTCATGATGGGCCCGGTTCAGGAAATTCTTGGAATCCAGTATTCCTGGTTTGCAGCGAAAGCGGCTCTTGCACGGATCAACCAGTTATTGATGCTGAAAGATGAGCCACAATACCCACACCTGAAAAATCCTTTTTCTGATAAACACACCGTCGGTGTAGAAGTTGATCATGTCACATTCTCATATGGAGAAGAACAGGTGCTTAATGGCGTTAGCCTGACCATTCAACCCGGAGAAAAAGTGGCTCTGGTCGGTGCTTCTGGTGGAGGGAAGTCAACATTAGTACAGGTGATTCTCGGCTTATACCAACCGGATTCAGGAAGGGTTTTATTTGATGGGATCCCAACCAGCGAAATCGGTCTCGATGTGGTGCGGGATCATGTAGCGACGGTTTTGCAACACCCCGCCCTGTTTAATGACACGATACGAATGAACCTGACACTGGGTCGTGATCTTGATGATCAACAACTCTGGAAGGCGCTGGAAGTCGCACAATTAAAACAGACCGTTCTGGATATGTCCGATGGGCTGGATACCATTGTTGGTCGGCAAGGTATCAGACTCTCTGGTGGGCAACGCCAGCGTCTTGCTATTGCCCGGATGATACTTGGTAATCCACAGGTGGTGATCCTGGATGAAGCGACTTCGGCACTGGATGCAGAAACAGAAGCCAGACTCCATAATGCGTTAAAAGAATTTTTACGTGATCGGACGACTCTGATCATCGCACACCGACTTTCAGCCGTTCGACAAGCTGATCGGGCTTATGTCTTTGACGATGGCAAGATTATTGAAGAGGGTGTTCATGATGAACTTATTTTGAACGATGGACTCTATTCAAAACTGTATGGTCGTTTACAACAGTAGATAACTTTCTCATATAATTATGGCTATGACGTATAAGAATATTTTTACACTAATTTTAATCCTTCTTCCGGGTCTTTGTTTTACTGCTTCCGCAGTTGGAGATAATCCCTTTTCTATCCCCAGGTACAGTACAGAATATGATCCTGATCGAGATCCCTTTAAAGATGGAAGAAATGCACTTAAACTCGCAAAACAGACAGATAGAAAGGTCATGATCGAGGTTGGTGGTAACTGGTGCCAGTGGTGTCATATTCTGGATGAATTTTTAGAAAATCATCCAGAAACTAAAAGAATATTGCAGGAAAATTTTGTTGTTATGAAGGTCAATGTTAGTGATGAAAACAGAAATGAAAAATTTTTTTCTAGCATGCCTGAAATTGATGGCTATCCTCACGTCTACATTACCGATATAAATGGATCAATCGTTTTCTCTGATGATCTTTCATCTCTTGTTGTTAATGGGGATTTTTCTGAAAAACGTTTTCTTGAATTCCTGAACCGCTGGAAATAGTGAAAATTAGTATTCCCGAAAAAATAAGCGGGAAATGTTCCTTTGGATTCTGGTTAGGCCTTATCCTGGTCATTGCTCTGATAATCCGATTGATCATCTTTCTCGAGTTCATCTTTATGAATCCTTTTTCCGAATCATTTTTTTCGGACGACTGGGTTTACTGGGTCATGGCCGGATCGAAAGCGGCGGGTCACTGGATACCTGAAACACCTTTCCTCTCGGCTCCCCTTTTTCCATATCTTCTTGGCATCGTTCGCTGGATCGGTGGTGGGCTTAAATCTGTCTATGTGCTCCAGTTACTATTAGGAATGATTTCAATTTTACTGATCGCTTTTGGAACAAAAAAGCGTTTTGGTGAAACAGCAGGACTGATCGCCGCAGCCTTGTTTGCATTTTCCGAAGAACCAACCATGGCATTTACCCGTGTGATGGCCGACTCTGTTCAGATCTTTCTGGTCACACTGGTCTGGTTTTTATGGACTCGTTTATCTGACCAGCAAAACCTGTCTTTAAAACAAATTATTTTGTCAGGAATCATGATTGGTTTTCTTGCACTGGCCTGGCCGCCTGCGCAGCTTTTATTAATTGGATATGGGATCTGGTTGTCTTTTTCTACAAAAAAATCACTTCCTGATCGGTTTACCAAAACGTTTATCGGCATCATTGCTGGCTTAATCATCATCAGTCCCGTTACATTCCATAATTACAAAACAGATAATGAGTTTATTCTGATCAGTGCGAATTCCGGCATCAACCTTTTACAGGGTAATAATGAAAATGCCCAGGGAATAATTACACCGATTAAAGGCATAAGAACCGATCGGCAGCATATGTTCGAAGATGCAGCCAACGTCTATCAACAGACACATGGCAAAACTGATAGCTGGAAAAAGATCGATCACTATTTCGGTGATCAGGCAAAAGCGTTTATTTTTGGACAACCAGAAAAAAGTATTCCTTTACTGGCAAAGAAATTCTACTGGTTTCTGACTTCTCTGGATTATGACAATATCTCCGTACTTTCTCTGGAACAGGAACACGGACTCTATCAGGCGGCAAAACTGGTTCCCATTGAACTCCCCTGGCTGATGGGACTTGCCTTGTTAGGCGTGATACTTCTGTTCCGTGACATACACCGCTTTACACCCGAACTTTTGATCCTGGGTTTGACGATTTTTGTCTGTGTTGTCTTTCACTATTCAGCCCGTTATCGACTTCCCGCTGCACCTGTGCTTTGTATTTTATCTGCCGTTGCGATCACTCAATGGCAAAAAATTTCATTCCCCCCCATTGCTAAAGTTACAATCGCATTATTGCCCTTATTGTTTATTATCCTTAACCACTTTACCGGCTTTACCAGTGTCGATTTTATGCGTAAGGATACGGCAACAAAAATCGCCCATGCCTATATTGAAGTTGGTGATCGACGTGTCAGAGAAAAAAACTACGATTCGGCTATCTATCATTATCAGAACGCGATAACAGCCGACCCAACTTACGAGACACCCTATCTGCGACTTGCTCATCTTGGTGTGAAAACAAAACGTGATCCAGACTTTCGAATTTCCAAAGAGGTGCTTTCAAATCCGCAGGCAAAAATTATCTATCTGAAGCAACGCTACAACTCACAACTCTCT
>JALSSM010000124.1 GCA_026984275.1 Gammaproteobacteria bacterium | reverse complement strand
GATAGGCCAGGTATTCTTATGCCGGGTGATGAACGAATATTTCACTTCGTTTCTGCTGCAAAGAATACCGTCGCTTTTTTTAAGATGTCTTTCTCCATCTGCAAGCGCTTCACCTGGGCCTTGAGCTTCCTGATTTCTTCCTACTCAGGGGGCAGCTTGCCATTCCCACGAAACGCCTGACCGTCATCTGCCTTGTGTTCCTTCACCCAGCGCCCCAGCATGTTGGCATTGATATCCAGACTTCTCGCTGCCTCTGTCCGTGTATAGCCTTGATCTGTTACCAGGCTCACTGTATCCAGTTTGAATTTTTTCGAATATTTCTTTCGTGTCGCCATTTTTACTTTCCTCAGTTAAGATAATCATCCTTAACTGGGTTGTACAAATCCATTAGACCACGTCAAATGAATTCATAAAACAACTTTTGAGCGATCATACGCGAATGGTATCTACGTTTAATGAGGCTATAACAACACTGCGTGATCAAGACGAGGCAGCTCATCAAGAGTTACTCAATTATTTGGCATTTCTGAATGATCAAATGCATATTCAATATAGTTAAATAAGAACATTAAAATCAGAGAAAAATTAGTATGTATGAAGATCTGGGTTTTGAAATAACGTGTATTGATACTGTTTATTGTCGAGAAAAAATGGCGGCGTGCTATTTAATTCAAAATAATAATAAAGCTGCAATTATTGATACTGGTACTAATTTTTCTATTCCAAATATCCTTGAAGTTCTAAAGATAAAAAACATCGACATTGCTGATGTTGAATACGTGATTCCAACTCATGTGCATCTGGATCATGCCGGAGGTGTAGGAAAACTGATGGGTTTGTGCCATGAGGCTAGCCTTGTTATTCACCCCAGAGGTGCATTTCATATGATTTACCCTGCAAAGCTGATTGCGGGATCGATAGCTGTTTATGGTGAAAAAGCTTTTTATAAAAATTATGGAAAACTTGAAGCAGTTTCGAAAGATCGCGTCATTATTGCCGAAGAAACGGTATTGGACCTTGCTGGCAGAACATTACTTATTCTGGATACACCAGGTCATGCGCGACATCATATTTGTATTGTGGATGAATGCAGTAAGGGAATTTTTTCGGGCGATGTGTTTGGTGTATCTTACAGAGAATTTGATACTGGCAAAATTCCATTCGTTTTCCCGCCGAGTACACCTGTACAATTTGATCCGAAAGCTTGGCATGACACGCTTGATCGTTTAATGACATTTAACCCTGAGCGAATGTATTTAACTCATTACAGTATGGTGACAGATATTAAGGAAATGTGTTCTCGCTTACATTTTCTGATCGATAAGTACGTAATAATTGCTAAGATACATATGAATAGTTCTCATCGTTATCAAAAAATTCATGAAGAATTATCATCTTTATTGCTCGATGAAGTTACAGCTTGTGGATGTGAACTAAGCCAAAAGGAAACACTTGATTTACTCTCTATTGATCTTGATCTGAATACACAAGGAATAGAAATATGGTTAGACAGGCGACAGCATATCAATCAACGATAATTATCAACTACAAGCATCTAGATTATGACTCATAATTATAAAGAAATTTACCAGCAATCCATCAATGATCCGGAAGCCTTTTGGTCAAATGCAGCACAAGATATTGTTTGGGATAAACCGTTGGGGAAAGTGGTAGATGATTCTAACAAGCCATTTTATAAATGGTTTACCGAAGGGAAGCTAAATACCTGTTACAACGCTCTGGATTTTCATGTCAACAATGAAAGAGGTGATCAGCTGGCACTGATTTACGATAGCCCGATTACCGATACAAAAAAAACCTATACTTATTCCCAATTATTGGATGAAGTTGCTCGCCTTGCAGGGGCACTCGTATCTCTTAGCGTTGAAAAAGGAGATCGCATTATTATTTATATGCCGATGATCCCTGAAGCGGTTATGGCAATGCTTGCTTGTGCACGTATTGGTGCAATTCATTCAGTAGTCTTTGGTGGTTTCGCTTCTAATGAATTGGCCACTCGTATTGATGATGCTAAACCAAAGTTGATAATCTCTGCTTCATGCGGGATAGAAATAAATCGTATTATTCACTACAAACCTCTGCTCGATGAAGCCATCGATATGGCCTTCCATAAACCTGGGCATAGCCTGATTTTCCAGCGGTCACAGGAAAAAGCAGATCTTAATTCTGAGAGAGATGTCGACTGGGAAGAAGCATTGAAAAATGTCTCTTCTGTGGATTGTGTTTCAGTTGAGGCAACGCATCCACTTTATATTCTTTATACTTCTGGAACGACAGGACAACCAAAAGGTGTTGTGCGCGATCATGGTGGACATGCCGTTGCCATGAAATGGTCAATGAAGAACATCTATAATGTCGATGCCGGGGAGGTGTTCTGGGCCGCTTCAGATGTGGGCTGGGTCGTGGGTCATTCATATATCGTTTATGCGCCGTTACTGAAAGGGTCTACAACACTGCTGTATGAGGGTAAGCCTGTCGGCACACCTGATCCGGGTGCATTCTGGCGAGTAATTGAGGAGTATAAAGTCTCAGTTTTGTTTACAGCTCCGACCGCGTTTCGTGCAATAAAAAAAGATGATCCAAATGGTGAGTTTATCAAGAAATATGATCTGTCTAACTTTCGGGCACTCTTTCTTGCTGGAGAACGTTGTGATCCAGATACCCTGCATTGGGCAGAAAACCAATTAGATCTGCCCGTAATCGATCACTGGTGGCAGACAGAAACTGGTTGGGCAATCGCTGCAAATTGCCTGGGAATAGAGCAGTTTCCGGTTAAATCAGGATCTCCTACCAAAGCTGTTCCTGGATATGATGTACGAGTATTTGATGAAACAGGCAGACAATTACCTGCCGGTGAAATGGGGAATATTGTTATTAAATTACCATTACCACCAGGCTGCATGCAAACGCTTTGGAATAACGATGAGCGATTTAAATCAGCTTATCTGAGCACTTATCCGGGATATTATCTGACTGGTGATGCAGGTTATATTGACGAAGAAGGCTACATCTACATCATGAGTCGTATTGATGATGTGATCAATGTCGCAGGTCATCGATTATCAACAGGACGTATGGAAGAAGTGCTTGCGTCCCACCCTGATGTAGCTGAATGTGCTGTGATCGGTGTCAGCGATGGTCTTAAAGGCCAGGTTCCTTTAGGCCTTGCTATTCTGAGTTCTGGTGTGACCCGTCCAGAAGATGAAATTGAAAAAGAATTAATTGCGATTATCAAAGAAAAAATAGGTCCTGTCGCAGCCTTTAAATTAATAAAAATCGTCCAGAGGCTTCCGAAAACTCGGTCAGGAAAGATATTAAGAGGCACGATGCGCAGTATGGCAGATGGTAAGGATTATAATGTGCCTGCCACTATTGACGATCCAGCAATTCTTGATGAAATCTCCATTGGATTAAAAGCAATAGGTTATCCAAAAGATCAATGCGAGTGATTTATGAGTTCATTTTTATCTAGGTGGTAAACATGAGAGAAATAGCTCTGAAACTATTAATAATCACCCTTGGTCATGTCTGCTATTTGCACCAATTATTTCAAATGCTGACAACTCAAAATTAAAGGTGATGATCACATCCAATATGGGGTCCTTAAAAATTCAGCATAATGGAAAATAATCATAATCCAGCGCAATCAAGATCAGAAACACAGAATAAGAGATGAACTGATTTTGACATCAAGGGTATGTCCTCCACATTGTGTTCAACCAATTAGTCTTGAAGGGATTGAAACTATCGGTGAGATCGAGTTATTGGAAATCCTAAAAAGAAGAATGGAAGGTGACAGATCAGTTTTAGTTGTTGATATTTGTCCAGAAAAGTTTGTTGCCCAGCTGGATAATGAAACAGGAAATGTCTTAAAATCCCTCGGTGGCAACACCGTGCCGGTTCGACTCCGGCCCCGGGCACCATTATTTATCAATAAGTTACAG
>JALSSM010000123.1 GCA_026984275.1 Gammaproteobacteria bacterium | reverse complement strand
ATTTTCTTAAACATTAATAGCGGATGCTTAAACCAGACCTGAACGTACATGTTTAGTCAGGTGACGGATGTTAGTTGTATTTGTTGATCGATTATTTTCATGCAGAGATCACCATTGATAAAAGCGTTTAATTCATCACCAATCATCTTTGCACGCCAACTGCTATTGACTACTGAGACGTCATTTAGCACCAGATGTTCAATTTCTTTACGTGGCGCGAGAACGACCGGACTTAAATTGTTTTCTTCTGCACGCAAGCGAACAATGGCCATCATGGCATCAACCAGTGCTTCCTGTTGAGTGTTCAGTGATTGTTTTCTGGTTTTTTCTGACAGTGGTTGCGGCTCATTATTTTGTGCTTCTGCAATCACTTTAAGTAACTCAGCAGCGTGTTTTCTGGCTATGCGTTCATGAACGCCTTTAATAGAAAAAATCGCACCTTTATTATCGGGCAGTTGATGTGCCATATCGATAATAGCATCATCACGTAGTAACCAGTTGCGGGGACGGTTTTCTTTCCGGGCCGTCTCTTCCCGCCATTTGGCTAATGCCTGTAAGACAGACAGCTTTTTTCCTTTTAATCGATTGGCACTACGGATCCGCTTCCAAACCTGACTCGAATCTGGTTCATAGATCTCTGGATGTGTCATCGCCTCAAAATCTTTATCCAACCAGTCAAGTCGATCCAGCTGCGTTAATTGATCGACCATCTTTTCATAAATTTGCGCCAGATAGACAACATCATCGATCGCATAACGTAATTGACCTTCGTTCAATGGCCGTCGCTTCCAGTCTGTACGGGTATGTGACTTACTCAACTCAACGCCGATCAGTGCTTTAACCAGGTTTGCATAACCAATCTGCTCATTAAAGCCCAGTAGTGGCGCTGCCAGTTGTGTGTCAAACAAGGGGGTGGGAACCGCGCCTTTCAGATTAAAGAAGATCTCAAGATCCTGACGGGCAGAATGGAATACTTTGGTGATGCCAGGATCATAAAGCAGATCCATTAATGGTGTCAGATCTTCAATGGCAATGGGATCGATAACGGCAGCGTTTTTTCCATCCGTCATCTGTAGCAAGGCTAATTCGGGATAGTAGGTCTTTTCCCGCTCAAACTCTGTATCGATCGCCAACCAACGGGCTTTTTTTAATTGATCGCAGTAATCCGTCAGGGTAGAAAAACTATCTATGTAAATAAAATCTTCTGGCATTTCTGTGGTTCCTGATTGTTATTAACATGACAATAAAATAGATCATCCTGATCTATTTTATTGGCGCCTGTGAAATACTGGCACAATTGCACGGAGTTGCTTGTATTTCACTTCGCTTACATTGACCTGCGCCAATGGTGACACATCCCTGTGTCAAGTTATTAACCCGTCAATCTTTATTGCCGGGTTAATATAAAAACAGTGTTCTCGTAAACAACATCTTTCACAGTTGGGACGGGGCTTACAAATAGATTTTGCATGCACGTCGATCAGAGCATGATATTCATTAAATAACTGTGTATCAGTTTCCAGCTCATTTTCAAACACTGCACGAGCTTGTTCATAATCAAGCTGGCTACTGATCAATTCCAGTCTTGAAAATAGTCTGCGTGTGTAGGCATCGATCACAAATACAGGTCGCTCAAACGCATAGAGCAAAATATCATCGGCTGTCTCAGGACCAATACCATTGACACTTAACAATCCATCTCTCAGATCAACCGTTGTCCAGCTAGCAAGCGCATTATGTCCACCTGATTCCAGAAACCATGCACAGTAATTTTTTAATCGACGGGTCTTCACATTAAAATAACCGGAAGGCCTGATCAGATCAGCCACTTTGTTGTCCGGGAGAGATAATAAACGATCAGGAGATAGCACGCCTGCCTGTTTTAATCTATCGATCGCTTTTTCAACATTTGTCCAGGCCGTATTCTGTGTCAGGACGGCTCCAACCATGATCTCGAAAGCTGAATCGCCTGGCCACCAGTTTTGTTCACCGTGCTGATCCAGTAACAATTGAAACACCCGGCTGAAAGGCTGATTATCTGTTTGTACCCTTATTTGCGGTGAGACTTCTTCCATACGGATTTGCCTGATGGTCGTTTTGAGCGCTTTCTGGGAATATCCATGGATTCGATTTTAAAATTTCTTATACCGGCCAGATCAGCCAGCGACTTTGCCTCAACGGGATCAATATCCCATATTTTTCCTAGCCTGACATTACGTGGCAAAATAATGGTCCCATAACGGACGCGTGTTAAACGGCTCACCTGTACCCCTTGAGATTCCCACAACCGTCGAACTTCACGATTGCGTCCTTCACGCAAGATCACATGATACCAGTGGTTTCTACCCTCGCCTTCTCCCGCTTTCTCAATCCGGTAAAAACTTGCGAAACCATCTTCGAGTTCCACCCCTTTTTTGAGTCGTTGAATCATAGCTTCATCAACGTCACCCATGACTCGAACAGCATATTCGCGTTCAATCTCACGAGAAGGATGCATTAATTGATTCGCCAGTTCACCATCAGTTGTAAATAAAATAAGACCTGAAGTATTGAGATCCAGACGACCGACGGCAACCCAACGTCCACTTCTGAGTTTCGGCAGACTTTCAAACACCGTTCGTCTACCTTCAGGATCATTGCGAGTACAGATTTCACCCACGGGCTTATGGTAACCAATCAGTCGAATTTTCTTTTGAAACAGGCGGTCTTTCTGTACGACATGGCCATCAACCCTGATCTTGTCTGCCTCGGTAACAGATTCTCCAATGGTTGCGATCTTCCCATTGATACTCACACGTCCGACCCTGATCCATTCTTCCATGGTACGACGAGAGCCAAAACCTGCTCTGGCAAGGACTTTATGTAATCGTTCGTGATTTTCTGACATGGTTCTTGTTTCAAGACAAAGGCGCGTATATTCCCACAAATGCGCTTAAATAAATAGCAGGAATGGTTGAAAAACCGGGTTCTTATTTAGAGCATCTTTTCCCAGAAAAGTGCCTTACCCATTTCCGGATCAAGTTCATAAGCCGAAAATCCAAATTTCTGATAGGCATGTTGTGCTGTCTGATTTCCCTCCAACACTTCAAGTGTCAATTTACAACAGCCTCTGTTAATTGCGATCTGTTCAATCATTTCGAGCATACGATGACTGATACCTTGTCCTCGATAGTCTTTAGTAACAATCACGTCATGAATATTGAGTAAAGGTTGACAATTGAAGGTAGAAAAACCTTCAAAACAATTGATCAGGCCGACAGGTCTTTCTTCATCATAAGCCATCACCGTCACAGCCCCCGGGATACGGGCCAGGTTTTCTACAAGCTGACTCTTAACTGTATCGGATAAATCCTGTTGACCACCCATTGGGTCTTTTGCATATTCAGTCATCAAAGCAATTATATCGCTACCATGTTGCTGATTTTGGTAATCAGCAAGGCAAGTGGTGATTTTCATCCTGGAAACAAGCTAAAAGATGATCAGAATAAATCCACTTCTTTTTCCAGAGGTAAAATTCCTTCGAGATTAAAACTTTCTATCTGTTTTTTGACTTCAGGAGGTATGGCGACAAAAAGAATTTCTTTTTTATGTTTACTTGCAAAGCCGTTGATCAACATCATCAATGCAACCACATTCGCGGGTAAAATATCGGTTGTCTCCGCCAGGCTGAACTGGAGATACTCAACCGTAGTAGAGATCAATGCTTTTTCAATTTTCATTGCATAATCATCGGATGAGATGCTGGTCGATGAGAGTACCCTGTCGTTACCCAGCTCAATTCTTAGACCCTGACCTATTTCTGACACGCCCAGAAATAGCCTGGTTTCTGATAAACTTTCTATTTCATGATGACGAAGTTCAGTACTTAAATCATCAATTCTGGATTTAAGGTCTATATCATGAGGATCGAGATTAGAAATTTGACGGAAAAAATCGTGTACGTTCCAGGGTGTCACTAATAAGCCGAGTTTAATTCTGCCGCCAGAGACTTTA
>JALSSM010000122.1 GCA_026984275.1 Gammaproteobacteria bacterium | reverse complement strand
ATGATGATCATAGGAGGGGCTCGATGGCGCCAGTCTTGCCTTAATTTCTTATTGCTTCCTGCCCTCGCCTTTATAGAAAAAACCTGTAGATCAGTTCTGTCCCGAAGTAGAAAAAATTGGACAAATGCCAATATAATTGCAGTGACAGCATGTACAAAAAGAATAATTTCAATGCTCATCTGACTGATACTGATAGAAAGCACTAAAACTACCGCTAATAATAAAAATGGCCTGACAAAAATATCTGGCAGGAAACCAAGATCAAAATATTTCAAAGCATTAGCCAAAGCTCCATTAAGTCGTAACAAAACAAACCCTGGAAGATTCAATGCAGCAAAAACCATGATCATATGAAAGCTGACTGAATTAGAAAAAACAATCCACGCGATTATCATCATTAAAAAGATCAAAAATAAACACATCACACCGCTGTCGAGCCATGCCTGTAACATAAATGAAGAAAGCTTTGAAGAATCAGTCTCAACTGAAGCTTCAGCTGCAATTCGTGGTACGAGCATCGGATAACCAAGGGTACAAATGATTGACAGGATTGAGGCCAAACCAAGGACAACAAAAAATAACCCGACCTCGTCAGCGCCCAAGAATCGTGCCAGAAGAAACTGAGTCAGAATACCGAAAATCGCTCCACTGACACGTAATCCAACGACAAAACCAGAAGACCTTAACAGAGAGAGAAACATACTCAGATTTTTAACCTTTTTTCCTGTTTTTCACACACAATTATCTCCGCACCAGTTTCCGTACAAGCGCGGCTATTGCTCTTATGCTGGGCTCTAAATCCGCATAATCAAAAACAGGGTCGACATTTTGTTTGAAATGGATACTCGTCAGCCACTCTGAAAAACCCATTTGCCCCATCCGTCTCAATTGAAGAAAGGACTGAAAGTCCCTGACCGGATACCAATACCGAAGATCTGAAAGATAAGAGGTGGTAGTCGGGATAGCCTGTTCGGTCAGGTCGCAATAGACAATCAGATCTATTGGCACATTTGCTTTTACAGCCAGCTCCTGTGCAGCTGTGAAACGGGCATTCACTTCCATGATTTTTAGTTTCCCATCACGTGGATCTTTTTTGAATTCTATATTTCCAAGTCCTCGGAAACCTGTCTTTTTGAAAAAACTTAATCCCTGTTCTGCTGTTTCTGGAAGCCATTCTGTTGCATGGTATGTGGCCATTCCCATATTGACAGGATAGCGTCGAAAGATTTTTTTTGTAAAATGGAATAACGCATTTCCATTTTTATCAATATAAGTATAGTAGCTACTTAACAGGTCATCTGGACCTGGAATTTTTTCCATAACTGATACATCAAAACCTTTGTCATGAGTAATGCGAATTTTTTGCATTAATTCATTTATTCCTGACTCAACAGTAAAAAATTTTTGGCCAAAAACCTTAGCAAACTTAAATGTATTATATGGCTTGATAAGAATTGGAAATTGACAGTCTTCAAAATTATCATCACTTTTACCTGTCTGTGAAACAGGCCAAAACTTCGGGGCTGCAATGCCTACTTTCATTGCAAGTTCAAGTGTCAACTTCTTATTAAGAAGCGCTAGTCTCTGCTGAGCTTTACCCGGATCAAAGATAAACCGCTCTCTTAATTTACTTTCATTCTCAGCTAAAAACTCAAGTGCGTCATCATCACACGCTAATAAGACATGTTGTTTTTTAATGATTGGGCTTTTTCCAAGTAATAATTTTCCCCAAAATTCTGCAGAAGTATATGTCCCTGAAACAGGATATCGTTCTGAACAAAACCTGGAATACATCCCCAGGCTCTCTGGACCACTTACAATCACTTTAATACCAACCTGGCCAAGACTTCTGGTAAGGGATAGCGAATTTTCCTTTCCACCTAAAATTAATACCGGGATAGATGAATCAATTCTGAGGTCACCATAATATCCAGGACTTCTTTTTATGACTTTTTTTTTCATATTTCCTTCATCATGAGGCGATGCTACCAATACTACTTCCAATGGAAATGACTCATAAACAGGGAAGCTAATTGATTTTCATCACTCCCTGACGTGACTTAAACATATACTCAAGTACATGCTCGGCTACCGGAACCTGCTTACAATCAGCGGAAACAAGATAATGATGATGAATTCCAGGGGTTGTATTTATCTCACTGATAAGACCATTTTCATGACCAAGTGGTTGAGAAATATCCTTACAGATAATATCAATACCTGCGAATCTAACTCCCAGATCAGCAACCAGTTTGGCACCATCAATAATAGTCTGATGGTGAACCTCTTTACTTACCCGATGGTTCCTTTGACTACAATTTTCATTCACTGCTCTTTTCAGTTCGATAATCCGCTCCGGGTCTGGCCGTACATCTATTTTTAACCCTGAATCATGGAGTTTGTTCAAACAATCCTTGTCAATTTTGAGTGGACTGAGAGCAACAACTGGCCTCCCAGCGAGACGTTTTTTATTTTCTATGGCAACAAGTTGACGAATCGTATGCCGACCATCTCCTTTTATAATCGGAGGATCACGTCGTACAGCGTCTATAAATTTTCCATCCAGATATAGTAATCGATACGATTGTCCTTCGATTTGTTCTTCAATGATCAAATTAGTATCAAACGATGATGCAAGTAGAGATGCCTTGCGAAAAACCTTTAATGTCGTAATACCCGTTGTAACACCACGTCCACCACCAGTACCACTTGTGGGCTTAACAACAACTGGTTTTTTTTGCGAGAGAAAGAAATCCTCACCCTCACTAAAATTTACCATTGAATATTGTCTGAAATCAGGAACGGCATACCCCTTTTCTACCATCAAAGCGTAAACAAGAGCCTTATTGCCCATGATCTTTAATGTTAAATGGTCATCAAGCATCACAGTACCTTCTTTTACAACAGTCGTTAGGCCGTGTCTGGAGATCCTTCCATATCCAAAATTCCAATCCTGGAAATGTGCATTAATATTTGTTGCTGCCTGTTGCCATAAGTCACGGTAATATCGATCCCGTAACTGCTTGAATTTCAACAATTGCATCAAAGAGGGAAAATCAAGATAGAATGGTGCTCGGTAACGTAGTCGCCAGAGCTGATCTTTTACAAGCCCCATTACAAGGATCTCTGTCTAATCAAACAAACTGTTTTTATATATAACGCCAATTTGTTTGACACCGTAGAAAAGAGTTTATTGTTTCCATGATATTGCATTCCTTTGCTAATAAAGTAAGTCTGTTATGACTATGCTATCTCAGTTTGCTTTCCAAAGAAACACACTCAATATGAAGTAGCTGTCTTTACGTATTAAATTAAAAAGTTAACGGAAGAAGTTCCTGAGAACGTCACACAAACTGGAGCAGAAATCTATAAAACCACCATGTTATCCCGGTGGATCAGTTCAGAATTCCCACAATAACCGAGAACTTCCTCAAAACGTTCACTGGATTTTCCGATAATCTTTCCGGACTCGATGGCTGAATAATTGCTTAGACCACGTGCGATTTCTTCTCCTGAAGAAGACACACAAACCACCAGTTCACCACGGTCAAACTCGCCTTCTACTTTTTTTACACCAACAGCCAGCAAACTACGACCTTTTTCTTTTAGTACTTTGACAGCACCATCATCCAGAACCAGTTTACCTTTCGATTGCAGTCCACCAGCAAGCCAGCGTTTTCTTGCAATGATCGGTTCCTGATCAGGTAGCAACAACGTTCCAACATCATCACCTCGGGCAATTTTCTCAAGAATGTTTTCTTCGTGACCAGAAGCAATAATCGTTGCTGTTCCAGAATGAGCCGCATGTGCAGCGGCGGTTAATTTGGTTCGCATACCACCACGTCCAAGCTTGCCACCTTCTCCGGCCATGGCTTCGAGTTTTGCATCACCAGCTTTACCCTCTTTAATCAGGCAGGCATCTGAATCTTTACGAGGATCGGCACTGTAAAGCCCCTGTTGATCAGTCAGAATCACTAACAGATCGGCGTCAATCAGGTTAGCCACCAACGCAGCGAGTGTATCGTTATCACCAAAGCGAAT
>JALSSM010000121.1 GCA_026984275.1 Gammaproteobacteria bacterium | reverse complement strand
AACCGATATCTCCAACCTGTCCACCTGATTCTGCATAGAAAGGTGTATGATCCAGTAATATGACTGCGGTGTCGCCAGCATTGACCTCATCGGCTAATTGGCCATCAACATAAATAGCCTTGATAACAGCGTCTTCCTCTAGTGTCTGATAACCGGTAAAGTTAAACTCAGCATCGATAGGAGAAAGATCAAGTTCTCCAGCATTTGCCTGATTTCCTGCAGCAAACTGTCCGGCAGCTCGCGCACGTTCTTTTTGTTGCTCCATTGCCTGATCAAATCCATCATGATCCAGTGACAGACCTCTTTCCCGAGCAATATCTGCTGTCAGATCGACCGGAAATCCATAGGTGTCATATAACTGGAATACAATTTCTCCCGGGATCGTTTTATCCTTTATTTCGGCCAGAGCCTGTTCCAGAATTTTCAGGCCTTGCTGCAAGGTCTCATCAAAACGTTGTTCTTCCTGTTTCAGGACTTTTTCAACATTGGCCTGCGCTTTGACCAGTTCAGGATAGGCTTCGCCCATTTCGTCCACCAGTGCCTGAACCAGCTTATAGAAAAAAGGTTCTTTCAGCCCCAGTTTGCTACCGTGTCTGATTGCCCGGCGGATGATGCGACGTAAAACATAGCCGCGTCCCTCGTTGGAAGGGACAACGCCATCGGTAATAATAAAGGCGCAGGAGCGAATATGGTCAGCAATCACCCGCTGCGACATGAGTTCCTGATCTTCCCCACAATCGGCAAGATCACGGATTGCACGAATGAGATTCTGGAACAGATCGATCTCGTAGTTATTGTGCACACCCTGCATGATCGCAGCAATACGCTCCAGTCCCATACCGGTATCGACAGACGGTTTCGGTAATGGATTCAGGTTACCCTGTTCATCACGATCATACTGGGTAAAAACCAGATTCCAGATTTCGATATAACGATCACCATCTTCGTCAGGACTTCCGGGTGGACCACCGGCAATTTCTTCACCATGATCATAAAAGATCTCGGTACATGGGCCACAGGGACCTGTTGGCCCCATACTCCAGAAGTTATCTTTTTCACCACAGCGGGACATACGATCAGGGTTGACGCCAATCTTTTTTTGCCAGATTTCCGCGGCTTCATCGTCATCGGTATAAACCGTCACCCAAAGTTTTTCTTCGGGTAATCCGAGCGTCTTTGTTAAAAATTCCCAGGCAAAAGTGATGGCTTCCTGTTTGAAATAATCACCAAAACTAAAATTCCCCAGCATTTCGAAGAAAGTATGGTGACGAGCGGTATAACCCACGTTTTCCAGATCATTATGTTTACCACCGGCGCGGACACAACGTTGACTGGTGGTTGCCCGTGTGTAGGAGCGTTTGTCCTTACCCGTAAAGACATCTTTGAACTGTACCATTCCCGCATTTGTGAAAAGCAGGGTTGGATCGTTATGCGGGACCAAGGGGCTACTGGCTACGATCTCATGTCCATGATCACTGAAATAGTCCAGGAAAGCCTGGCGGATTTCAGAAGTGCTGGTCGGAGATCCGGAAACGGTATTACTCATACTCTCTTAGTTCCTGACGAATTTGTTCGCTGGTAAAACCACGATACTGCAAAAAACGCGCCTGTTTAGCACGTTGTTGATAGTTTTTTGGTGGTGAGTCGCCAAATTTTTTTTGTCGTACCTGTTTGATCATGTCACGCCAGAGATCATCTCTGGGATCCAGGTATTGATCCTGAAGCGCCTGGCTGATACCTCGTTGTTGCAAGTCATTTTGTATCCTGATCGGACCTTGTCCTTTTTTCCTGCGCATAGTAATGAAGGCTTCGGTGAAGCGGGCATCACTCTGGAGGTTTTCTTCAGTAAGACGGTCAACAACGGCTTCAGCCACGTCGTCCGGAAAATCTCTGGCGGCCAGTTTTGTTAACAGTTCCTGTCGTGTATGTTCCCGTCTGGCTAACAGATCCATGGCTTTATGACGTGCTTTTACAAGAAGATCAGCCAAAGCGAACCCATTTAAACTTCCAGTTCTTCGGTATCGCCTGCCACATCCTGATCATCATCTGCAGCCAGTTTCTTTTCAGGTAGCAGTTTTTCACGAATCGCTTTTTCAACCTGTTCTGCAATATCCGTATTTTCTTTCAGAAAATTCCGTACATTATCTTTGCCCTGGCCAATGCGTTCACCATTGTAGCTATACCACGAGCCCGCTTTTTCGATCAGATCACACTTGACACCCAGATCGATGATCTCACTTTCGCGTGACACACCTTCACCGTAAAGAATATCGAAATAGGCTTCTTTGAACGGTGGGGCAACTTTGTTTTTAACGACTTTAACACGCGTCTCATTACCAACGATTTCATCTTGTTTCTTGATCGCACCGATACGCCGGATATCCAGACGAACAGATGAATAGAATTTAAGTGCATTACCACCGGTGGTGGTTTCTGGATTACCGAACATCACACCGATCTTCATACGGATCTGGTTGATAAAGATCACCAGTGTGTTTGATCGTTTAATATTCGCCGTGAGTTTACGCAATGCCTGTGACATCAGCCGTGCCTGCAAGCCGACGTGGTGATCACCCATATCACCTTCGATTTCCGCTTTCGGGGTCAATGCGGCGACTGAGTCAACAACCACAATTTCAACGGCACCTGATCGCACCAGCATGTCCGTGATTTCGAGCGCCTGTTCACCGGTATCCGGTTGAGAGACCAGCAGATCATCAATATTGACACCGATTTTTTCAGCATAAACCGGATCCATTGCATGTTCCGCATCGACAAATGCGGCTGTTCCACCCTGTTTCTGGATCTCGGCAACAGCATGTAATGCCAGCGTGGTTTTACCTGAAGATTCCGGGCCATAGATTTCAACAACCCGACCTCTTGGTAACCCGCCAACCCCCAGAGCAATGTCCAGTGCCAGAGAGCCGCTGGAAATCGTTTCAACATTGATGGATTGTCCATCTCCAAGGCGCATAACAGAGCCCTTACCGAATTGTTTTTCAATCTGGCTCAGTGCTGCGCTCAGGGCCTTTTCTTTTTGGTCGTCCATCAAGTCATTCTCCAGTTATCAAATTAAAGCTGGCGCGTATTATCACACAAAATTCCATGCCTGAATAACCCTGTATTCAGCTCCTTCTGGCAGGGTTTTTGATTCCACCAGACAAAAACTGCGTACCAGCCATGGGATGGGTTCAAAATGGACAGGGTTGACTGGTTTTCTGACTTTTCTCATCAATGTAATATGGAGTCTGAAGGGACGTTTTTCGGGTTGATAGCCGCAGGGTTCAATCGCTTTGTTCAACGATGTCACCAGATCGAATAGCTGATCAGGGACTTCACTGGCGCCCATACAGGTCACCTGTGATTTTTTCCACCATTCGCGGGAATCCAGTTGAAGATCGAAAGCAGGCGAGGTGATCTGCTCAGCGGCCCTGAGATAACAATCAACCTGATCAGCAGGAACATCACCAAGAAATGCCAGAGTTGCATGCAGGTTTGACGTTTTTACTCTTTTACCTTGTGGCGGAAGCTGAGCGGCAACATTGGCAATTTGTTTGCGAACCAGGTCATCTGGCCAGAGCGCGAAAAATAATCTTGGCATCTTATTTTTTGACCAGCTTCAGTAAGCCATCCAGGGCAACGGCCACCGCCTGTTCACGGATAGACTGGCGATCTCCCTGGAAACAGGATCGTTTTGTTTGTACATCATCTTTATCAGCCCAGGCGAACCAGACAGTGCCAACAGGTTTATCATCGGTGCCGCCATCCGGTCCAGCGATACCCGTAATAGCGACACTGATCTGCGCCTGGCTCTTTTTTAGTGCGCCGGCGGCCATTTCACACGCTGTTTCTTCACTGACAGCGCCGAACTGCTCCAGTGTTGTTGATCGAACACCAAGCATTTCCTGTTTAGCCGCATTGGAATAGGTGACAAAACCACGATCAAACCAGCCAGAACTCCCCGGGACAGAAGTGATCGCCTCAGAAACCCAGCCACCTGTGCAGGATTCTGCCGTGGTTATTAACAATTCAGATTGTTTAA
>JALSSM010000120.1 GCA_026984275.1 Gammaproteobacteria bacterium | reverse complement strand
CGGCGCTTTTTCTTCATCAACCACGGCCACAGAATAGAGATCACGCTGTTCGAATAATTTAGCTACCTCGTTAGCTGACATATCAGTAGGGACTGCTTCGATGTCAGTATTCATCACATCCGAAACCTTTGCATGGGGATCGCTGGTCAGAATTTTTACAAAAGGAAGCATGCCCTGATAATGATTATCTCGATCAACCACAACCAGACTATCTGATTTTTCAGGCACCTCGCCTTTCATCCTTAAATATCGGGTTACTACATCCAGATCAACATTATCGTAAACCGACAGCAATAATGTATTCATCAGGCCGCCGGCAGTATCTTCTGGATAAGATAGTGCTTTCTCCAGCCTGACCCTGTTGTGCTCATCCATGGAGCCCAACACCTCATCAACGACGTCTTCGTGAAGATCCTGAATAATATCGGTCGCATCATCTGTTTCCAGATTCTCAGTCGCGGCCGCTACTTCATGTGGTTGCATTTGCTCGAGCAGGCTGGCACGAACGCCATCCTGTGCATGAGAAAGAACGTCACCCTCCAGCTCCGAGCCGATCAACTCCCAGAGATTCTCACGATCTTTGACAGGTAAGCTTTCCAGCAGATCTGCAATCTCTGAAGGATGCAGATCTTTAATGCCTTCTTTCAGCCAGGCGATATCATCCGCACGGCCAGAATCCATTGTGTCCTGGAGCAGCTTCAGAATTTCCTGTGTACGTTGTTCTTCGTTATGTGGCATCAGTTTCCAGAAACATAAATGAGTCCTGATCAGGATAGATCCTGAGCATAAAGCTGGCTAGTATAACAGTGAGAGTAATGGCTGTTTAGCTTTGATGGATCTGAGGTTGCCTATCGATTCAGAGCTTCAAGTAACTCATTCGCATGAATGCTATCTTTGGCATTGAGGATTTTTAATGCTTCCGACTCAAGATCGCTGATCCTACTTTCCCGGATAATACGTTTTATTTCAAGCAAAATAACCGGGTGGACACTGAGTTCTCTCAAACCCAGCCCAAGGAGTAATTTTACAAATCTTGGATCGCCCGCCATCTCTCCACAGATAGCGACAGGCGTGTTGTATTGTTTTCCTGCTTTGATCGTCATATGAATTAACCTTAAAACAGCAGGATTCAGTGGATCATAAAGATAGTTTACTTCATCATTGACCCGATCGATGGCCATTAAATACTGGATCAGATCATTGGTTCCTATGGAAAGAAAATCAAGGTGTTGGGCGAACCTGTCTGCACAGATAGCGGCGGCGGGAACTTCAATCATCCCTCCCACTTTCAGATCAGGGTTAAAAGGGATGCCTTTCGCGGTAAACTCCTCCTTGATACCCTCAAGTATGAAAAAAATTTCCCTGACTTCCTGGATGTTCGATAACATCGGGATCATCATTCGCAAGGGCCCTTTTGCCGAGGCGCGAAGAACGGCTCGTAATTGTGGTTCAAACAATGAGGGCTCTTTCAGGCATAGACGGATAGCTCTCAGACCAAGCGCAGGATTGGCTGACAAGGGAGTAGACTCATAATCTGTCGTTTTATCAGCACCCAGATCCATTGTTCGCAAGGTCAGAGGAATGTTTCCCAAAGTCTCCATGACCTCGATATATGTCAGGTAATGCTCCTCTTCAGCTGGTGGAGATCCGCGGTTCATATATAAATGTTCGGTTCGGTATAACCCTACACCCTGGGCCCCGACTTTTTCGACAATTTCGAAATCTTTTTCCAGTTCAATATTCGCTTGCAGGCTTATTTCGACACCATCCCTGCTGATCGCAGGCGCTTCCTTGAGATTGATCAATTCAGCCTGATACCGGATTTGCTCAAGTTGTTTTTGCCGATAGTATGTCTGGATTGCTTCCGAGGGGTTAATCAGAACAACGCCTTCGTGGGCATCAACGATCAACAGATCGTCTTCGTGGATGTAACGAAGTGCACGACGTAAGCCCACGATACTCGGAATACCGAGACTTCGGGCAAGAATGGCGGTGTGTGATGTCGGGCCGCCATGCTCAATGACAAAGGCAGCAATTTTTTTATGTTGCATCATCACGGTATCCGCAGGACTCAGATCGTCAGCCAGAATGATATATCCGTCCAGGTGACTATCAGGAACCTCATGGGCTTTCAGACCCTGATCCATCAGAATTCGTTGAATCCGGTTTACCACATGATCAACATCATCTTTTCGGGTGCGCAGATAGGCATCATCCATTTCTTCAAAAATGCTCACTAACGCATCACGTTGTAATTTAAGCGCCCATTCTGCATTACATTGTCGCTCACGAATAATATTAACAGGCTCTTTGGTTAATGCAGAGTCTTCCAGCATTAACAGGTGCGTATCAATAAAAGAGGATATGTTTCCCGGTGTATCAATGGGGATGTGCTCGCGGACAGAGCAAAGTTGTTGGCGTGCCAGTGAGACCGCTATTCTAAATCGGGCAATCTCCTGCTGCAGGGTATTTTCTTCAATATGATATTCACGGGTTTCCGGTTGATTCCGTTCAATAATATGTACTTTACTAATGGCGATGCCACGTGAAACACCGATGCCCTGCATGGAAAAGGTTGTCATTCACCTTCTCCAAAGCGATCAGCGATCAATGCTTCAATTTCAGTGAGAGCCGTCTCTTCATCAGGGCCTTCAGCAAGCAGGATGATCTCGGTTTCTTTACTGGCGGCCAACATCATGACTCCCATAATACTTTTCCCGTTAACCGTTTTACTTTGATCTGGATCCTGGCGACTAATCTCGATTTTACTTTCAAAACTGGAGGCCAGTTTGACCAGTTTTGCAGCCGCCCGTGCATGTAGCCCTAATTTATTGATAATTTTGATTTTACGTTCGATCATGGTAATTTTTAGAAAATTTCAGCGAAGGTTGTTTGGTTGATCGATTTTCATATATACATATCACGGTGAGTTGCCAGTACGTCTTTATCCTTGCTGATGAAATAGGCGGCCAGATTTTCCACCATATAAACAGAACGATGATGCCCACCCGTACAACCGATCGCAATGGTCAGATAGCTGCGATCATCAACTTCATATCGTGGGATCCAGCTATCCAGAAATGAAATAAGCTCATCTCGCATCTCGATCACAACAGGATAACTTTCCAGAAATTCGATCACCTCTTTGTCGCGACCGGTAAAATCACGAAGGCCTGTATCCCAATAAGGGTTTGGCAAACATCGAACATCAAAAATAAAATCAGCATCAATAGGCGTTCCATATTTGAAACCGAAAGACATAATATGAGTCGATAAGGTACCTGCTTTTCTTCGTGCTATTCGTTCGCGTACAAGATCACGAAGTTGGTGAATATTTGTATGGCTGGTATCAATTCGCAGGCTGGAAAAGTCCAGTAATGGTTCCAGCAAGTGATGTTCTTTCTGGATAGCTTCTGCCAGTGAAGTATATTCATCAGAGAGCGGATGTCTGCGGCGAGTCTCACTGAATCGTTTGATCAGGACATCGTCATTGGCTCCGACAAAAACCTGTTCGATTTCGAAGCCCGTTTTCTTTAATTCCTCCATGACCTCAGGAAAATGGGACAGGTCTTCAACGGGGCTTCTTGCATCTATGCCGACGGCAACACGAGAATAAATTTTGCCACCATCGTTTCTAATTTGCCTGGCAAACTCAGTCAGGAGGTTGACGGGTAAATTGTCAACGCAATAGAAACCAAGATCTTCCAGTGCATTTAGAACCACCGATTTTCCTGCCCCGGACATTCCTGTCAGTATGATCAGTCGTTTAGTTCTCTGTTCTATCACTGGTTTTCGTTCTCCATCATCTGGCGTTGACGTTGCATAAAGTCTTCTGTGGAATTATAGCCGCTTAATCGTAAGATATGATTGCGGGTTGCACATTCGACCATCACGGCGAGGTTACGCCCGGGTGCCACGGGTAATGTGATCTCAGGAATTTCAAGCCCCAGCACATTGACCGAACTATAACTACCTTCAAGACGATCGATGTTTTTCATTCGCTCACTATCAAAACGTTCCAGTCGTATGATCAGGCGTAAAAACTTGTTTTGTTTTACAGCAC
>JALSSM010000119.1 GCA_026984275.1 Gammaproteobacteria bacterium | reverse complement strand
ATGAACAGGCCCCAGTCCCATTTCACGAGGTTCATTACCTGCCCAGGTTGCGTCGACAATACGACCCATCACAGGTAACTGATGTTTTTTTACGGCTTCTTCACTGGCCAGGATCAACCAGGCCGCACCGTCTGTGATCTGTGAGCTATTGCCGGGGGTCACCTTGCCAAATTTTTTATCAAATGCAGGCTTCAGTCTGGCCAGATTTTCTACGGAAGAATCAGGACGGGCACCTTCATCGTGATCATAAATATTACCATTCCAGTCATAAATCGTTTCTATCTCACCCAGTCGACCATTCTCATGGGCATCAAGGAGTCGCTGGTGACTGCGAACGGCATATTCGTCCATTTCAAGTCGGGAGATGTTGAACTTATCGGCCAGAATTTCAGCGGTATGCCCCATGTTGAGTCCAACCGTTGGATCTGTCAGGCCACGAAGCAAGCCGATGATTGGTTTCAGGTTGGCCGGTTTAAATTTCGCCATTACTTTGGCTTTGGCTGTTGGCGTTTTGGCTTTGGCAAGATCACCGAGCCAGTTGGCCATTTCCGGTGGAAAAAGTAATGGGCCATGACTCATGGATTCAGCACCCCCCGCCATGATCAGATCAGCACGTCCACTGGCAATATTTCTCGCAGCACAGTCCAGTGCCTGCATACCAGAACCACAGTTACGTTGAACCGTCCAGGCAGGAACACCTTTTCCACAACCAAGCCGCAGAGAAACGACACGGGCAATATTGGCCTCATCCGGGCCAGACATCGTGCAACCCAGGATCACTTCATCCAGCTCTTCAGGTGAGAAAGGTTGTCTGGTTAATAATGGATAGGCCGCCTTGATCGCCAGATCGGAGGCGATCATGGCTTTTGTTGGACTGGTTGATTTCAGATAGGGTGAGCGGCTGCCGTCTACGACGTAAACTTTTTTGCCGGACATTTTTTTCATCGTCTGGTGTCCTCAAATATTATTGGGTCAAACGTTTTCGGTTTAATTATTTTCATATCAAACTTCTTTCGGATCAAAGTCGTCGACCATGATCACCTTTCTCTGTGCCTCTGTCATGGCTTCCATTTGCTGTGCTTCTTCTTCAGTGATCACGCCTACCTTCAAAGCTGTTTTATACAAGGGTTCCCCGGGCATTTCTAAAATCTGTGCGGATTTTCTGGCCTTGTATAATTTTTTCTCGATGTCTTTTACACCAAGCATCAGTTCAACCGCTTTTTCAAGTTGTGCTACAGGTTCACTCTCATCTTCAGGCATGAATAAACCTTCGGTTAAACGATCTCTGGCTTCACACGGCGTGGCCAGAATACTGGCTGCTTTGCTGGTCAGGGTATCCGTGGGATATTTGAAACAACGACCCCAGGGAAAAATAATCAACCTGAGACCTTTTCCGATAATGGCATTCGGAAAGTTATCAAACAGGCCATAGAAGCTTTCCTGAATTTTGTACAAGCAATATTCACTTGCCCATCTCATCAGAGGTTCATCCTCGTGTGGTCTGTCCTGATCTTCAAACCGTTTCAGAATGGATGATCCAATATAGAGGTAACTCAGCACATCACCCAGTCGAGCAGAGAGATATTCCCGGCGTTTAAGATCGCCACCAAGGACGCCCATGGCGACATCAGCACTGAAAGCCAGGCCTGCGCTCAATCGGCCAAGTTGTTGGTAATACCGTTTACCGGCACCATTATTGGGTGCAGAACTCAGATGGCCATTGGTAAGGCCAAGCACAAATGATCGTGCCTTGTTGCTGATCGCAAAGGCAATATGCTTGAAAAACACACCATCGAATTGTTCCAGCGCGACAGCATCATCAGTTTCGCCGGCAGCCAGCATTTCTTTAAGGACATAAGGATGGCAACGAGTTGCGCCCTGACCAAAGATCATCATATTGCGTGTCAGAATATTTGCCCCTTCCACCGTAATGCTGACGGGGATGGATTGGTAAATACGCGCAAGGTAATTTGAAGGTCCCATGATAATGCCTTTGCCACCATGAATATCCATCGCATCATCGATCAAGGTGCGCATACTTTCGGTCAGATGATATTTAATGATCGCTGTGACGACGGAAGGGTGAATATGCTGATCAAGCGCACCCAGGGTCATGGTTCGCGCCGCATCGATCAGATAAGTCAGACCGGCAATGCGGCCTAAGGCTTCCTGCACGCCTTCGAATTGTCCGATCGACATATTGAACTGTTGGCGCACGAATGAATAAGAGCCTGTGGTCTGACTGGCCAATTTGCCGGCACCCGCACTCAATGCCGGTAAGGAAACGCCACGGCCTTCAGCCAGACATTCCATTAACATTGTCCAACCTTTACCCGCGTATTCCTGACCACCGATCAACCAGTCGATGGGGATAAAGACATCGGTGCCAGAGTTCGGTCCATTCTGGAAGGGGACATCAACCGGAATATGACGGCGACCGATCTTGACACCTTCATGATCTGTCGGGATCAGAGCCAGCGTAATACCAATATCTTCCTGTTCTCCGATCAGGTGTTCAGGATCATACATTTTGAAAGCCAACCCCAGCAGTGTTGCAACCGGACCCAGCGTAATATAACGTTTTTCCCAGGTAATTCTGACACCGAGGACATCTTTTTTGCCATCAAAATCCTGTTTGCAGACAATACCAAAATCGGGCATTGCACCTGCATCACTGCCGGCATTCGGCCCGGTCAGTGCGAAACAGGGGATTTCCTGACCGACAGCCAGTCTTGGCAGGTAATGATCTTTCTGCTCCTGTGTCCCATAGATCTGTAACAGCGCACCAGGTCCAAGAGAGTTTGGCACCATGACAGTCACCGCGACGGTGATACTACGGGTGGCAATTTTCATCACAACGCATGAATGACCATAAGCACTGAAGCCCAGCCCACCATGTTCTTCAGCGATGATCATGCCGAAGAATTTTTCTTTCTTCAGAAAATCCCAGACCTCTTTGGGTAGGTTTTTATCTTTATGAGTGAGCTGCCAGTCATCGATCATGTTGCAGACCGTTTCAACCGGGCCATCCATAAAAGCCTGTTCTTTTTCTGATAAAACCGGTTTCGGATTACTCAGCAGTTTATTCCAGTCAGGATTGCCACTGAACAGGTCTCCATCCCACCAGACATCGCCAGATTCCATGGCTTCCTGTTCGGTGGAAGACAGAGGAGGAAGAACTTTTCTGAAAAAATCCAGTGCGGGTTTTGTGAGATATTGTTTTCTAACGTTCTCCAGATTCAGGGGTACGAGGATGATCAGTGAGACGATCCAGCAGAAGGTTAATAACAATGACGGAACACTGGAAAAAAGAGTACAAAGCAGCAGGAACAGAACGATAGAAATCGTCCAGGTTTTCAGGCTGGCTCTGAGAAAGGCCAGAGCAGTTAACAGGATAAGAAACCCTACGATAAACAGTAACATCATACCCCCTTCATTATAATCTTCAGACGTCTCTGATTAAATCATTCCTGACTTAGTCAAAGGCACCTCTATTCAGGTATAAACGACATCCCTGCCAGAATTATGTTTATGTGCATCTTGTTCCGTTTCTGCAAGTCTTGTCAAGAAAGCCATAATATGTGTCTGAGTATCACCAATATCTTCCAGTATCAGACCGTGTCGATCAGAAGGCAATATGATAACGGAGACTTCATCAGAACCAATATTCTTTTCAATAATTTTTGCACTGCTGACCTCAACAACCGTATCACCTTCAGCGTGCATGATCAGCGCTGGGCATTTAATATCGGGTAAACGTTTTTTCATGGCTTCGATCATGAGGCGCAATTCATAGATCGCTTTGATTGGGATGTGTCGGTAATTGATTTCCGGATGATGAGACTCATTGAGTCGGAATGGACTGGTGCTTTCAGCGGACTGAACCATCCCCAACAGTTTGCTTAGTCCATAAAGTAAAGGAACAAAGGCAACGCTACGGTTGCTGAATTTTATTGGTGCCGCAACTGAAACAACACCAGCAAGTTTTTCCGGTTTTTCAGCCGCAAAAACGAGTGAGGCGACTCCACCTGTGGAAAATCCGACCAGACAGATCTGATCACAGAAAGCCAATAAAA
>JALSSM010000118.1 GCA_026984275.1 Gammaproteobacteria bacterium | reverse complement strand
AAATCTGTACAATAATCTTCATAATGGTCGGGGCAGAGGGATTCGAACCCCCGACCCTCTGCTCCCAAAGCAGATGCGCTACCAGACTGCGCTATGCCCCGACTGAAGAAGGATGGGAATGATACGCAGGGACGTTGCTGTCGTCAATAAAAAATGCTTATTTTCTACGCCAACTTGTACCCTGTGCACTATCTTCAAGAATAATGCCCTGTTCAGTGAGAAGATCGCGAATCCGATCGGATTCAGCCCAGTCTTTGTTCTGCCTGGCGATCAGGCGTTGATTAATATATTCCTGAATCTGTGCTGTTGAGAGTCCCTCATCTCCCTGCCCTGCTTCCATATGCAGAAAACGCTCAGGATCATTTTCCAGCAAACCAAGAATACCGCCGAGTTTTTTCAGTATTCCGGCCAGTTGAGCCGCCTTTTCCGGATCATCCTTACTGGCATTAAGATCACGAGCCAGATCAAACAAAACGGATAAGGCATTGGGTGTATTAAAATCATCATCCATGGCGGCTCTGAAACGTTGTTCGTATTCACCACCCTTGTCTATTTCTTTTGCTTCAACGCCACGTAAAGCCGTATAAAGTCGGGTCAGTGCACCTTTAGCCTGATCAAGATGCTCATCAGAATAATTCAGTGGACTGCGATAGTGGCTGGTCAGGATAAAATAGCGCATGACCTCTGCCGGATAGCGGGCCAGCACCTCACGAATCGTGAAAAAATTACCCAGTGATTTGGACATTTTTTCATCATCTACTCTGACAAAACCATTGTGCATCCACAAATTAGCAAAATGTTCGCCTGTTGCACCTTCAGACTGAGCAATTTCATTCTCATGATGTGGAAATTGCAGATCCTGACCACCACCATGGATATCGAAATTACTACCCAGCTGGCAGGTGGACATGGCAGAACATTCTATATGCCAGCCTGGTCGGCCTGGACCCCAGGGTGAGTCCCAGCTGGGCTCTTCCGGTTTTGCGGCTTTCCAGAGCACAAAATCAAGAGGATCATCTTTTGCTTCATCGACAGCCACACGCTCACCTGAACGCAGATCTTCAATATTTTTACCCGAAAGTTTGCCATAATCATCAAAGCTGCTGACGTCATAATAAACATCACCATTCTCTGCTGCATAGGCCTTGCCTTTCTCGATCAGGGTCTCGATCATGCTGATAATCTGATCGATATGTTCTGTGGCTTTTGGCTCCTGATCAGGGCGGATCACACCCAGGGCATCAGAATCTTCGTTCATATATTCGATGAATCGTTCGGTTAATTCAGAGATGTTTTCACCATTCTCATTGGCACGTGCGATGATCTTGTCATCGATATCGGTAATATTTCTTACATAAGTGACGTCATAACCACTGGCACGAAGGTAGCGAACCACAACATCGAAAACCACCATGACCCTTGCATGACCAACATGACAGTAGTCATAAACGGTCATTCCGCAGACATAGATACCAACCTTTCCGGGTTCAATGGTTTTCAGAGGCTCTTTTTTTCGGCTCAGGGTGTTATATATTTCCAGCACAATCACTTTTCTCGTAGCATCAGACAGGTCGCGCATGTTACATTATTCGGCTGTTTGCTTAAACTATTTGGCCTTAATAAAATTGGGAGAAACAAGGACACATGAGAAAACTCATTTCAACTTTATTACTTTTACTGATCTCGTCGATTACCCATGCAGGAGAATTACCGAGAGTCAGCCTGCAAACCAACATGGGAACGATTATTCTGGAACTTGATGCTGATAAAGCACCTTTGAGTGTCGAGAACTTTCTCACCTATGTTCGTGAGGGCTACTACGAAGGTGTTATTTTCCACCGTGTTATCAAAGACTTTATGATTCAGGGCGGTGGTTTTGATACGGATTTTAAGAAAAAAGAAACACATCCCCCGATCAAAAATGAGGCCGATAATGGCTTGTCCAATAAGAAAGGCACGGTAGCCATGGCACGAACCTCTGATCCACATTCAGCTTCAGCCCAGTTTTTTATTAATACAGTGGATAATGATTTTCTTGATCATCAATCTCCCACAGCACGTGGCTGGGGTTATGCCGTGTTTGGTAAAGTTGTTGACGGAATGGATGTGGTTGAGAAAATCCGAAATATTCCAACGGGATCAGGCGGTCAATTCCCATCAGATGTCCCTCAGACACCCGTTATCATTGAAAAAGCCATCATTCTTGAAGAAATAAAGGAAAATACAAAAAATGAAAGTTAAACTCGAAACCAGCATGGGCGATATTGTGCTCGAACTCAATGAAGAAAAAGCGCCTGAAACCGTGAAAAATTTTATCTCATATGTCGAATCCGGCCATTATGATGGCACGATTTTTCATCGTATCATTGACAATTTTATGGTTCAGGGTGGAGGACATCTACCTGACATGAGTCAAAAGCCAGCTCCAAATACGGTAAAAAATGAAGCCAACAATGGTCTTCCCAACAAGATCGGCACTGTCGCGATGGCAAGAACCAGCGATCCACATTCGGCTTCTGCACAGTTCTTTATCAATGTTGCGGATAATGATTTTCTCAACTTCAGCAGCGAAACACCACAGGGTTGGGGTTATGCCGTATTTGGTGAGGTGGTCGAAGGCATGGATGTTGTCAACGCAATGAAAGAAGTCCAAACAGGTGCACAGGATGTACCTGTTGAGACGATTGTGATTAACAAGGCCGAAATAATCGAATAATCTCCGAAATAATGCTGTCTTAATGACGTATGACCACCCTTTTCATCTCTGATCTGCATCTGAGTCAGGAGCGTCCTGAGAAACTGGAGTTGTTCTTCCAGTTTCTCAAAGAGCCTGCACTGGATACCGAAGCTCTCTATATTCTCGGCGATCTGTTTGAGGCCCTGGTCGGTGATGACGACGATACTCCACCCAATCCTGGTATTTTTAAGGCACTTTCTGAACTTACCTCAACAGGCACCCCGATCTTTGTGATGCCAGGCAACCGTGATTTTCTGATGGGGAGTGAATTCGAATCAAAAACAGGTGCCACTCTGTTGCCGGATCCTTACATCATTGACCTGTATGGCAAAAAAACGCTCTTGATGCATGGTGATCTGCTCTGTACCAAAGATGTTGATTATCTTAAATTTCGCACCATGGTTCGTGATCCTGAGTGGCAACAACAGTTTTTAAAAAAGTCTCTGCCAGAACGACTCGCAATGGCTCAACAAATGCGTGCGGCCAGTAAAGAAGCGATGCAGAATAAAATTCCTGTGATCATGGATGCAGAACAGGAAACGGTTGAAAAATATCTTCGTGAACATCATGTAAGCAACATGATCCATGGCCATACTCACCGCCCTGCTATACATGATTTTGAGCTTGATGGAATCACTGCCAGAAGGATCGTGCTTGGCGACTGGTATCAAAATGAAAATGTTCTGGTCTGTAAGGAGAATAACCAGAGACTCATATCGCTTCACGATCTTCTTTAATCATCGTTAAAAAGATCGTCTCTTTTTTTCTATATCCGTAAAGCCCGTCTCAGAGCCGGGATCAATTTTAAAAGTCAGATATCGAATATGCTGGTGCTTTTTCTGTACCTTAAACACTTTAAAAAAAGTACTGGAGATTGCTTTTAACCACATAATTGGCCCTGATGTCTTTCTTGATTTCATCGGCACACCGAACCTTCGCCTCATCACACCGTTAGTATAATAGACAGCGTACCGAAACCAAGCGATGGGTTCAAAATATTCCATCGCCATAGAAACACTGAGTTCATTCTCATTCACGATCCGATGTGGTCCATTGATAGGCCAAGTCACCATCATACCGGGTTGAAGATCGACAATAGTTGCATCTTGATCAAATTCTTCTTTATAAGCGATGGCTTCCTGTGTTTCACCAAGATAAACCCCTTCAAGATCGTTCTCGGAAATAAATTTTTCTTCAACTGGATAGACAAAGACTTTCTTACTTCCCCGGATCTGCCATAAAGCATTTCGTGGGATATCAGCATGATAGGAAACGTGGATACCCGGTGATGAAATCAATAGTGATAAGCGACAACCGAATATTTTTAATCCTTGTATTTTACTTTTGAGCTCTGAAATGATTTGTTTTTCA
>JALSSM010000117.1 GCA_026984275.1 Gammaproteobacteria bacterium | reverse complement strand
AACTACACTGCTCAGAAAACAACTGGAAGCAATGGATGACGGCGGTGTTGTTGCAATCGCGCCACCACCCAAACCCTTCCGCTGTCCTCCCGGCCCCTACGAACGCGCCAGCATGATCGCCAGCTACCTGAAAGAATATAAACCAAAATCAAAGATCCTGATCCTCGATTCCAACGAGAAGTTTTCCAAACAGGGCTTGTTCATGCAGGGCTGGAAAGAACGTTATCCCGACATGATCGAATGGGTGTCCGTGAACGAAGGTGGATCAGTACAACGGGTCGATACAAAGACCATGACACTCTATACCGATCTCGATGAACACAAAGTTGCCGTCGCCAATGTCATCCCCGCACAAACGGCAAGCATGCTAACCATAGAAAACGGCCTCGCCGATCAAAGCGGCTGGTGTCCTGTAAATCAACAAACTTTTGAATCAACACTGATCAACAATGTACATGTGCTCGGTGATGCCGCGCTTGCTGGCGCTATGCCAAAATCTGCCTCTGCGGCCAATAGTCAGGCCAAAGTTTGCGCCCTGGCCATCGCAGCTATGTTGAACGGCAAGGAACCCGGCGACCCATCATTCCACAATACCTGTTACAGCCTTGTTGATGCTGATTATGGTATCTCGGTGAGTGCGATCTATGGTTTGAAAGAAAACAAGATACAGAAGATCGAAGGCTCAGGTGGTGTGAGTCCGATGGATGCTTCGGCTGCCTTCCGTGCTGATGAAGCGAAATATGCTCAGGGGTGGTTTGATAGTATTACTTTTGATACGTTTGGGTGATCTAATCGCGGGTTCCCACACCTGCAGGCGCTCATCTGGCATCCTTGCCAGATGACCTTAAATCTCTTTCATTTTTCGGCAAAGCATGAGGGGATCAATCGAATTTGATTCTTTCGAGTATATAAGCGATGACTGGTCAGAATATACGACTAACCAAATCGTTGCTATTTCTGGATTTGTCCAACAAACCCGATGTCGCTGATGGGCAGGAATGATCAATGAATCACCTTCGTTCAACACGATCACTTTATCCGGATCAGAAAATTCCAGTTCTGCTTTGCCTTTTAACAACAAAACAAATTCATTTTGATCCTGGTCGTACCAGAAGTCTTCTGGTGATGTATGACCATGTGAGACGATCCGTTCGATGCGAACATTCTTTGTGGAAGCAATAACTTCGATCAGTTCTTCGGGGAGATCAGCTGGAATATCTTCAAACAGATTCGTTATTTTCATGGATAAATTTTTCCAGCATTTCCAGGTCAAACGGCCAGTCCAGTTCCTCTCCCAACCCGCTTTTTATGACTGGAATTCTGATGCCGTATTTTTCTACTAATATTTTTGATTGGGCAGGATCGGCTGATCCGGCAATATCCACATGCTCCAGATCAAACTTTTCTGTCACCTGTTTGAGCAGGTCTGCTGCTTGTTCGCAGAGGTGACAATCTTGTGTTGAGTAGAGGGTTAGTTTCATTTATTCAATTTATTGCTGGCAACTATAGTTATTAGTAACGGGAAGTTTCCTGGCTTCGTTCTGAGATCCTTCACTAACGTTCAGGATGACAGGCTTTAGTTTATTGCACATGATTGTCATACTGAACTTTGCGAAGGATCTCAGAATGAAACCGCTAAACTGCTCAACTAATTATAGATTTATAAAGAAAACCTATTCTGGTTTTGCTTCTTCCTTTCCATTTTCAGCATTTTCTGTCGTCTCCTTTTCCATTTCTTCTGGAGAAACCTCGTCGGGAAATGCAAAAAAGTGCAGACCTTTGGTCGAAGAAAAAACGACAAACTGTTTATCTTTAAACATAAAGGTCACTGGTGCTGCATCTATATTCACATGGGTCTCATGCTTCCAGAGTTCTTCGCCTGTTTTAGCGTTTAATGCGTGTACGACTCCTGTTGGTTCTGGATAAAAAAGCACACCTCCTGCCGTAGTGAGGATTCCGCCTGTCCAGATCCATGATTTCTCTTTTTTCTCCCAAACAATTTTTCCGTTTTCTGGAGAGATGGCCGAAACAACTCCGTATCCGATTTCACTTTCTTTTTCGATCATTTCTCCACCGAGGTATTCAACGCCCGCTTCTTTCTCCGCCGGAACTAAAGTGAAGTCCATCGGCAAGTGTAATGCGAGAACGTAGAACAGTTCAGTTTCTGGAGAAAAAGAAGGTGCGGCCCAGTTTGCGCCTCCACGTGCACCGGGAGCAATATTGACGCCATCTTTCGTTGGGTTGGCAAACAAATTTTTCTGCGGAACAAAATTATCTGATCGCTTGATCAGCTTGCCGGTTTCACGATTCAACGTGTAGAGCCAGCCAGATTTAGACGCATGACTGACAGCGGCAACTTTCTGTCCATCGACATTTACATCGTGGAGTACCAGCGGGCTTGCAACATCATAATCCCAGCGATCGTGTGGTGTGATCTGGTAATACCATTTCAACTTCCCGGTTTCGAGATCCAACGCGACGATGGAGTTGGTGTATAAATTATCACCGGGACGTACGCTATCATCGACATTGGGTGAAGGGTTGCCGACACCGACATAAAGCAGACCCAATTGCTGATCATAAGACGGTGTTGTCCAGACTGATCCGCCACCAGTTTTCCAGGCATCGGGATATTTATCTTTGTTGGCCTTTTCCTTTTCGATATCTCGATGCAGATCATCTCCCAGTTCCGTTTTTGCAACCCAGTCGCCATACCAGCCACCTTCTTCCGGTGATGGAATGGTCCAGAAACGCCAGATTTTTTTACCCGTTTCCGTATCATAGGCATCAATAAACCCGCGAATTCCATATTCACCACCGGCACTGCCGACGATGACTTTGTTACCGACAACGAGTGGTGCCATCGTGATCGAATAACCTTCAGCCGGATTGGCCGTATTTGTTTTCCACAGTTCTTTCCCTGTCTTTCGATCCAGCGCAATGACATTCGAATTTAGTGTTGCAAGGAAAACCTTATCACCCTTGACGGCCAAACCACGATTAAGCGTGCCACAACATAGAGCCGTTTCTTTCCAGTCGATTTCATAGTCATAACTCCAGAGCGTCTTACCGGTATTCATGTCTAACGCAATGGCGTGGTTATTCGGTACGGTGAAGTAGATCACACCATCGATTACGACTGGCGTGGTTTGCTGTCTTGCACCTTTGGTGCTGGCCGGATAAAAACCAACCGCTTTTAAATCACCAGCATTCTCGACCGTAATCTGATCCAATGGCGAAAATCGTTGATTGCTATGATCATAGCCAGACATTGGCCAGTTATGCCCTTCTGCAAATAAAGCGTTGCTAAACAGGGCAAGTCCTGCGAGAAAACTGATGAGTGTAAATACTTGTTTCTTCATACTTTCCATAATATTTTTTAATTTCCGGGCTTGTTCATGTGATAATGTCTGAAAACTCAGCTGAACATTATACGTGAAAACCAGTCCTGACAATTGCCTGATTATCGGTCCATCCTGGGTGGGCGATATGGTTATGGCCCAAAGCCTGTTTATGGTGCTGAAACAACGTTTCCCGGAAATGAATATCGATGTGCTGGCACCAGCCTGGAGCGAACCGTTAGTGGAGAGGATGCCTGAAGTACGTGAATCGATCGCCATGCCGATTGGACATGGGAAGTTACTGCTCAGACTTCGCTATCAGATCGGGAAACAACTTCGTAAGAACCAATATGACTGGGCAATCCTGCTACCCAATACACTAAAATCTGCACTGATCCCATTCTGGGCAAAGATCCCGAAACGAACCGGTTTCAAGGGAGAAATGCGATATGGTTTGCTGAATGATCTGCGGATTCTGGATAAAGAAAAACTGACCATGACTGTGCAACGGTTTGTAGCTTTAGCTTATGAGGACGGTGAGTATGACCCATCCGGCTATCCTCATCCGAAACTACAACTTGATCAGGATATTGTCATCTCAACCGCAAGCAGATTTGGCCTCAACAACGAACAGCCTGTTTTAGCGCTCTGCCCGGGGGCTGAATACGGCCCGGCCAAACGCTGGCCGATTGAATATTATGCAGAAGTCGCGAAACAGAAGATTGCATCGGGCTGGCAGGTCTGGGTGTTTGGATCGGAAAAAGATCAGGAAGTCG
>JALSSM010000116.1 GCA_026984275.1 Gammaproteobacteria bacterium | reverse complement strand
CTCAATGGCATGATGTCATTTTAATGGATGATCTGTCTGAAGGGACCCAGCACCTGGCCTGTGATGATCGTGAGTTGTTTGTCTATAAGAATGGTGATCAGATCAATGTTTATGATAGCCGGTGCCCTCATCAGGTGACGAATATTCCTGAACTTGCTATTGATGGCGAGAAACTTGCTTGTCCCAGACATGGCTGGTGCTTTGATCTGACTTCCGGTGAATGTATCGAGAAAGGAAACCGGCCGCTGAAATCTTTCAAATGGCAGCGAAAAGGTGAAATTTTACAGGCATGGTGGTAGTCCTCGTATAGACTGAAGAATTTTCCTGATCTGCCGCTATAAGTACAATATATCAGGAGACGGTTAATGCTAAGTTTTGTCATACCAGTAAAAGATAATGAGGCCACAATAGAGGAACTTTATCGCCAAATCAGCAATCAGTGTGATCAAATCTCAAAAAAGTTTGAAATAATTTTCATTGACTATGGCAGTCTTGATAACACACGGACTTTATTACAGAGTCTCGCTGAAACATACCCAAATGTTATAAGACACATACAGCTGTGTAATGGAACTTCACAGTCATCGGCCTATCGTATCGGCTTCCATAAAGCCATAGGGGATATTATTTTCACGATGTCTGCCAGTCTAAAAGATGATCCTGTTGCCATCCCTCGTTTTTTACAGCAGCTTGAGCAGGGCAATGATGTGGTTATTGGTCATAAAAAACAGAAGGGTTGGAGACGACTTTCTCTGGAAAAATTACTCAATAAAGTGGTTGCACATTTCACAAAAGTCGATCTAAATGAGCTTAATAGTGAGTTTATCTGTTATCGAAGTGAAGTGATTCGTTCTATGACAGAATTATCTAATAGCAATATTCAGAAAAAGATTCCATTGTCTGTCAGTTTTGATGGCTATAGGGTTGGAAAAGTGAGTTTAAAAAATCGGGGTGGGCAAATAGCTAATCGTTATAATTTGCTGGAACTATCGACAATGATATTTTTAAACCATCATCCGAAAAAACCACAACGATTTATTGCAGGCGTCTCAGCAGGATTGTTTCTGACGGGGCTTATTTTTGTTTTTACTGGACAAATCACTTCATCGGGTAATTTTTTATTAACGACGATTGGTTCGGGGCTGATTTTAAATGTGATCCCGCTTGCTGTTCTGGCGATTGTATTAGATATTCAATTAAACCTGCTCTCAAATGCTCAGGAGATAGAAACTTTATCTAACCATGTGATTGTCACTGATACTGGAATGGAGTTTGATGTAAGTGGAACAAGTTCACAGAATAAAAAATCATCTGGAGTGAGTACTAAAGTTTCCGGATAAGAGGTCGATTAAGCATTCATACACTCGCATAAAAATGGATTTAATGTGAGTCAACAAGGAGCATAACATTGGATAAGGACATCATGGAAAAGCCGGGGAGGACCGCCGGTATAGAGACAGAGAGTAATGTAATATCATTTAATATTGATAGTATTCCAGACAGCAAAACCCAAACTATCAATCTTCAAAATGTTGTTGAAGAGTCTTCGGAGAATGATACTTCTATTGATCTTGAACAGTTAGTTATCGATGATAATGGGTACGTACAAACAGTGAATAGAGAATTAAGAGTCAGTGTTGATCATAAAACAGGTGATACGATTATTTCGGTGATCGATGGTCTGAGCCAAAATATTGTCAGACAAATTCCCCAAAATGAAATATTAGCCGTAGAGCGACTGATCACTGCACCAGCAGGAATGCTTTTCCGAGCTCATGCCTGAATAATTTTGTTTATTAATTCACAAACAGGTGAGATAAAGATCTCACCTGTTCAATTTTGTGAGTGTTTTGTTAAATAACCTGAACTCGGGATAAGGGATAGCCATCCAGTACGCCTCTTTTAGCGACTCTCGGCGTTGGAGCTGCTTCCAATAGCTCGCTATTGCTGCGCATCTCCGCCTTGATAGTCACTAAAAGAGGCGCACTAGACAAAACACTCCAGATGATTTTATATAACTTATTGGGTCTTAATGTTTTTATGGCCATCCTTATCCCGAGTTCAGGTTAAATAACTCCAACTTCGTCACATTCTGATAGCCTGACCTGAACTCTTCAATTTTGTACTAGACTTAACAGGTACAACTTCAAACGGAGGGGTATGTGATGAGTACAATAAAAACCTGTTTTGATCGTTTATTACCACATGATGTCAATAAGCCACAAAGAATGATGGCCTTCGGTGACAGGCAACGTGCGGTATTTTTGTTCAGAAAAATGTGGATCACCGGTTCGACACTGCAAGTCAGATTCCTTGAGGGTACAGCTTCACAACAAGCCATCGCAAAAGAGCAAGCTGGCTGGTGGATGGAACATGCCAATCTCACTTTTGAATTTAATAATGCGCCTGATGCAGACATCAGAATAGCATTTAATGCGAATGATGGCGCATGGTCTTATCTTGGAACCGATGCCACGAATATTCCACAGGATCAACCGACCATGAACCTCGGTTTTCTTGATGGTGGTACCGCTGCGCATGAGTTTGGGCATGCAATTGGTCTGGCTCATGAACATCAGAATCCTGCTGGTGGAATAGAGTGGAATGAAGAAGTTGTGATCCGTGATTTGAGTGGTCCACCCAATTACTGGGATGAAGCTAAAACACGTCATAATGTGTTGAATAAATACTCTGTTGATCAGATCCGCGGAACGGTGTTTGATCCAGATTCGATCATGCTTTATTTCTTTCCTGATTCCTGGGTGAAAAACGGCAAAGGCACCAAAGCCAACGAAGTGTTGTCAGATTTAGACAAGGCCTTCATTGCCAGTGAAGATGCCTATCCTGGCGATAAAACTACGACCAATGCGGTTGATTTGTCGGTTGTGGATCTTACTGGGGTTGCGGCAGACATTGGAGTGCCTGGTGAAGAAGATCTGTTTAAATTCACCGTGACAGAAGAGGGCAGGCATACCATAGAAACGGGTGGCCAGACCGATGTGGTCATGAAGTTATTTGGGCCTGATAGTGAAACAGCATTGATTGCAGAAGATGATGATGGTGGTTCAGGCAGAAATTCAAAGATCGTGGCGGATCTTATGCCTGGCGATTATTTCGTTCAGATCAGACATTACAACACTTCGTCGGGAACAGGTCAGTACAGTATCATTGTTACCCATTGATATATTAAGCGCTTTCATTAAACAACCCCTGAGCCGCACTCAAAGGAGGGATAGTTTTTAGAAACCACCAAGATTTTCGACAGGGAATTTTAACGGTTTATTTCCCTTGATCTGACGGATCGTTTTTTCAATGATTTTAATATCATTGTCAAAAGATCCATGTGCGAGATCGATAGTATCACCTTTCAGAGAAACAAGGACTTCACTTTGCGATTTGTTATATGTAAAACATTTAACTTTACCTGTTCCTTTTTTTGCAAAGGTATACCATTTTTTGATTTGAAGAAGCTGGCTGGTATTAAATTTGCCATCTTCCTGGGTGGCATTGGCTGGGTTCCAGGCCGCAGCCATTCCCAGTAATGGCATTTTATGAATACCCTCCAATGCCCGGCTAACCAGATAGAGCAGCGACTTTCCATAAGGACCAACAGTATCGGCTTTCTCACGTTCATCATCCATCATATGAATGATCAGATCTTTTTTATTCAGGACACCCTTATTACAGGCATTAATATAATGTTTATTCGCGAATTCCAGTGTGCAGGCTGGCGCCAACAATGTGATGGAGTTAACGTTGAGTTTTCTTTTAACCAGTTCATCGAGCCAGTGACCGAACAGGATAGCCCCTGCAGAATGGCCGACCAGATGTATTTCAATATCATGCTCTTTTTTAAGATCATTTAAGGCTTTTGAAAGAATAACCATACTGCCGGGTCGAACTTTTCCCTGTTGGGGGAAGCCCTGCACAGCACGATCGCTGGCAAACTGGGCATTTTCTTTCATCTCTGTCCAGACACCTTTGACCAGAAGCTGTTGAGCGATCTTTTCAATGCCACGATCGATAGAGTCTCGCAAGCGATCAAAAATACCCTGAGCACGACTGCTGGCGGGATCGATACCTGCTTTGTTGAAGCTTGAACCAATAAATTCTTTGAG
>JALSSM010000115.1 GCA_026984275.1 Gammaproteobacteria bacterium | reverse complement strand
CATCAGGTTGGGGAGTGGCTGGATCTGGTGATTTCAATGGTGATGGTAAGACAGATATCTTATTATTCAATTCATCAACGGGCTTACTCTGGCAGTACCTGATGGATGGTTCCACCGTAACGGGAAGCAATGCCGTGGCCGGACTTCCATCAGGTTGGGGGGTTGCAAAAAACTAATAGAATCAATAATCTTTCTTTAATAGGAACCAGCCAGATTCTGGCTGGTTCCTATAATTTCTTTTGTTTACTTGTATTATCCACTGAGTCTATATTGGTTTTTAAGTATAAGGTATTTAACGCTTCCTGAAGTTTCTGGACGATTTCCTTTTTCCCACTGAGTCCCATTATTCGTGCAATATTTTCCCAACTGTTTTTCTGTAAAACTTTTCTAATTACTACGTCTCTTTGTAAATTATTTAATGTAACAGCATCATTATTCATGAATATAGAACATACAAAATCCAAAATTGAAGCAGGACATGTTTCATAGACACGCTCATTTCTGATAAATGCTCTGAAATCTTCCCAATCCATTTCATCCAATTGAGGAAGAATTTTTTTATTCTGTTGTAATAAAAAAGCAACGATGTCAGGTTCGAGATCTTGTAAAGAATCGGCTAATTGATGTGGAAATTGTCTGAAGAATCGTTCACGTGCAGTTACAAGAAGATGGTTTCCTTTTTTACTTATCGGTTTGAATAGAACGACAGAATGTTCACCACTGCTGGCATTTCTTTGCAGACCAACCCTGATCGGGAGATAATCAGCTTTCTTCCAGAATCTTAATAAATCGACGGTTGCGCCAAAGCATGTTGCAATATAATCGAGATCACTGATCGTGGGATGTTTCTGAATCTGATCGAGTAAGTATGATCCGAGTCCATGATTCTGAACAGCGGGATGTACCGCAATACGAACAACACGCGCACCTTTTAATAATGGAGCCTGTTTAAGCCCCATGTGTGAGGCGAGGGTTTCCGGGATCAGGTGTCCATGAGGACGACGTTTACCTGCTGTGATCTCTTTGGCCATTGCTTCATTAAAGTCGCCTTCATGTGCGAGTAGTGTTGTGGCGATAATGTGATCATGATGTCGCAGTACAAAGATCGACAGGTTCGGCCCATCGAGTAAATAACGCAGATCCGAGGGCCGGGTCTGGTAATGGGCGGTGACCAGTAATCCGAATAATTGTTTTAAAGAGTTTTCATCTGATACAAGCTTTTCACGATCAACCCGTTCAGTTGAACAATTTCTGGTATTTGCGGTTATTACAAGTTCGTCAGGTGCGGGATTGGCATCCAGTAATAAAGATTCGAAAACCAGGTTTTCCAGTGGATCATTTTCTGCCCAGCGGACAGGGGTTTTCATTTCCATCGCTTTCCAGTTTGGAGTATGTTCGTTTAAAGTTGTTTGAAATCTCACAGCAAAACCACGACCTGTACCTTCGTAGCCATGAATTGTTGTTGCAAAAACAATTCTTGAATAGCGAGTCAGTAGTTGTTCAAGGATCGGAGCAGGGATTGCTGCTGCTTCATCGACCAGCAGTAACTTTGCCTGATGTTCATTACGGATTAATTCATCGGGTGGCAAAAACTCAAGTTTGGATGTTGTGGTTTTAATCTGCTCGCGGGAAACTTTACAATCAGGCAACAAGCTGGCTGCATGATCAAATAAAAGACATAGCGCGTCACGTCTTGGCGCTGTGACAATAATATGATCAACACCTTTGTTCATCAGTTGAGCTGCGGCGATTCCCAATGCCGTTGTCTTTCCACGTCCGCGATCAGATGTAATCACTAGAGGTCGGCGACGGTGCCCCTGTGAGACCTTAAAGATGGCTTCAACGGCATTTTTTTGATCTTCCGATCGAAAGATCGGATCGTTGAATTTCCCTGATGATGTGTCTGTTTTTATTTTGATCGAAGGAAGCATCTTTTTCTGTTCTATGATGACTGTTTCAGAATGGTGCTGGATCACCTGAACCAGCCTCGCCAGAAATCGACCTGTCATTTTTTCTGGAGGTGTTGGATAAACGGTGATCCGTTCATATTCTGGATCATTAAACTGTGCCCATTCTGAAAGAGGTGGTGTCAATAATATAAGTAATCCACCACCACGTATGATTCCGGATACAGCACCAAAGATATCAGGATTAAATCCTGAACAGGCATCAAAAACAATGACATCCGTTTCATCCCCAAGGATATTGGTAATTTTTGAAGTCTTTATAACGATTGCATTGGCTGGTGGATCGGCTGAAATCCAGCGAATTTGCTTGTCAGCAAAATGATCAAGAATCTTTCTGGTTTTTTGTTTTTGCCATTCCTTATCACCTGCAACTACTATGCAATAGCGATGATTTGATGACTGGATCTGTTTAATCAGATCGATAAGGAAAGATTTAAAATCGTCAGGGTTGTCGCCACTCATCGCCAATTATTGGATCTTCCACATCATCTGGTTCATCTTCCCATTCATATTTTTTTTCAGGAATTCTTGGATCTCGATTCTTCATTATAAAGGCCAGAACAATCCCCGTCATGGCACCAAAGAAATGATATTCAAATGAGATCGATGGATCATAAGGAAGAAGTCCCCAGATCATTCCCCCATAAAGAAAAAAAACTAACATTGAAAGTGCTATTGGTAACCTGTCTCGACGTAAGACTCCGATAAAAAAGATGAAAAACATCATTCCATAAACAAGCCCACTGGCACCAATGTGGTACGAGGGGCGAGCGAAGATCCAAACCCCAAGTCCGGACAACAGGTAGATCGCCGGAATAGCATGAATCGCTGATCGCGGATAGGTATGTATCATGCTAGTTCCAAGAATAAATAATGGAAGTGTATTGGCCACCAGGTGAGCAAAAGAACCGTGGATCAGGGGTGCGAGAAAAATCCCGGGCAGACCAGATACTTTTCCCGGATAAATACCAAACTCCATTAAGCTGAGTCCGGTTAATGTCTCGATGAGTTTTAATAACCAGAGAAAACCGATAAATAGCAGCGGTAAAAGTGCAGAGATTTTCAGGCTGAGAAGTGGGGTCGTTGGCATGTATAATATGACCTGTTTAATTAATTTAGTTCTATTTTCATGGGCCGTTGGCGACCACCACAACCAAAATCTTCTCCCTATATTACTGCAGAAGGATTTCGTGCGTTAGAGGAAGAACTGAAAGCGATCTGGGTGCGGCGTAGAGAAGTGACTAAAGCATTAGCTGCCGCAGCCGCAGAAGGTGATCGATCTGAGAATGCCGAATATATTTATCGAAAAAAAGAATTACGGGAGATCGACCGACGTGTCAGGTACTTACAGAAAAGGTTACCCGATCTGAGGATAGTCCCTCAACGCACAGAAGAAGATGAAAGAATATTTTTTGGTGCATGGGTTACGCTTGAAACAGAAAAAGGCGATGAAGTGACTTACCGAATTGTTGGACCGGATGAATTTGATCCGGCCCGTTCCAGTATCAGCATTGACTCCCCTCTGGCCAGGGGGTTACTGAAAAAAACGATCGATGATGAAGTTACCATTCGTACAGAGCACGGTGAGGTGACTTACATTGTTTTAGAGGTTGGCTATAGCAAAGAAGCTTGAGTTTTTTAAGCTCTCTGTTATGAACTCTTCGCCAACAACAGGCTGGACATCTCGGCAAATTTTAATCCGGCCTCTCCCAGGATCTCATCAATTTCCAGTGACTCCTTATCCAGATTCAGGGTTTTCCAGACGCAATCATCAACCACGACTTCTTCGGGTGCCTCTTCTGCAAAAGTCCCCATGCCTGTTTGATTCGCCAATGCATCTGACAGGTGCAGGACACATGTTTCAAAGGCTGCATCACTGGCCTCAGATGGATTGTGGTGGAATGTTGTTGCTTCCAGTAAGGCTTCAGGAAGATGCCATAGTTTCATCAACTCACCCCCCACATCTGCATGTGAGTAACCAAAGCAGTGACGCTCTTTCTCAGCCAGAACGACTTCATCACCATCCATTTCATCCAGTAACTCTCTTGAGAGTTCGGGTTGAGAATTAAACAAGATCAAACTGCCGATATCGTGTAGTAAACCAGCAATAAATAATCTTTCCGGGTGAAGGATTTTGCAACGTTTAGCAATATCTTTTGCGATCAGTCCTGTATAA
>JALSSM010000114.1 GCA_026984275.1 Gammaproteobacteria bacterium | reverse complement strand
GAGAACTTCTTTGTTGCCCGGATTATTGCAGGCCTTAACTTATAATCTGAATCGGCAGAATAACAGGCTTCGTTTATTCGAGAATGGGATGATCTTTTCTAAAAACCATAGAGAGATCAAACAAAAGAATGTTTTCGCAGGGATTGTCAGTGGTCGCCTTTTTCCTGAGCAGTGGGATCTTAAAAGCCAACAAATTGATTTTTTTGATTTAAAAAATGATGTTGAGGCATTGTTATCCCTTTCAGGGAATCTGTCAGGTTATGAATTCAGGAAAGCAGAGCATACTGCATTACATCCAGGGCAATCAGCCTCTATCTTTAAAGCGGGTAAAAATATTGGTTTTACAGGGATGCTGAGCCCTGTAAAATTAAAGGAGCTTGATCTTGATACTGAGGTTGGTTTTTTTCAGTTGGATTTAGAAGCAATAATTAATGGAAAAATCCCGGAATTTTTGCCCTTATCAAAATTTCCAGTTGTACGTCGAGATATTAGTCTGACGCTTGATAGAGAGATTGAATCTTCACAAATTCTTAGCTGTATTAATGAAAATGCCCCAGAGACGTTGAAAAACCTGTTGTTGTTTGATGTTTATCAGGGCGAAGGTATTGATTCAATGAAAAAAAGTGTGGCCTTGGGCTTGATCTTTCAGGGAACTTCGAGCACTCTTATAGATCAGGAAATTGACGATTCGTTAGAAAAGATTTTGTCGAGGTTAAATAAAGCGTTGGGCGCAACGCTCAGGGATTAAACTCTCGGACGATTTTATAAAGATTGTTAATCAGAAGAATTGCGAGGAAATATGGCACTCACCAAAGCAGATATGGCAGAAATGCTATTTGATGAGCTGGGACTCAATAAACGTGAAGCGAAAGAACTGGTTGAGATGTTTTTTGGTGAAGTTCGATCAGCGTTAAGCTCAGGTGAACAGGTGAAGTTATCTGGATTCGGAAATTTTGATCTTCGTGATAAAAGTCAACGACCTGGACGTAACCCAAAGACAGGTGAAGAGATTCCAATCAGTGCTCGTAGAGTAGTGACATTCAAGCCTGGACAAAAACTAAAAGCCAGGGTGGAAGCATATGCTGGAAGCAACTAATAATAACGAACTCCCCGTTATACCAGGGAAACGGTATTTCACAATAGGGGAAGTCAGTGAATTATGTGCGGTTAAGCCACATGTTTTGAGATATTGGGAACAGGAGTTTCCTCAACTGAGTCCTATTAAAAGACGCGGTAATCGGCGTTACTATCAAAGACAGGATGTCATCCTGATTCGCCAGATCAGAAGTCTTTTATATGAAAACGGTTTCACTATCGGTGGAGCTAGACAAAGACTTTCCGGAGATGAGGCTAAAGCGGATTCAGATATAAGTCAGCAAATTGTTCGACAATTGCGTGGGGAGCTTGAAGAGGTCCTGGATATTCTCAAGCGTTAAGTTTCTCATAAGGCTTTTTTACAGCCTTTTCAAACAAATCAGAATAAATTATCGGGGCGTGGCGCAGTCTGGTAGCGCACCGCAATGGGGTTGCGGTGGTCGGAGGTTCAAATCCTCTCGCCCCGACCAGTTTTTTGTACTTGGTTTATTCCTTTCTGCTATAACCCCTGTCATTATCTTTCTTTAAAGTTTTGTCGCTAATTGGCGACACAATGATATGTTATGCTGATAAATAGAGAAGAACCTTTTACCTGTCTCTGACAATAATGGTTTATTCTGGCATTCAAAAAGTGAACAAATGCTTCTATAACAATCTTTTTCTCTGCGTTTTTGTTTCTTTGGAATAGTATTCTTCGGCAATCATATTAATTCATGAATTTGAAAAAGAGGAATTTCATATATGTGCGGAATCGTGGGTGGTATAGGTCAACGTGATGTAGCCCCAATTTTGTTGGAAGGTTTAAAAAGGCTCGAGTATCGAGGTTATGACTCTGCGGGAATGGCAGTCGTCGACCAGAATAATGAGATCAATCGATGCCGGGTTTTAGGGAAAGTTGCAGGGTTGGAAGAAGCTATGGTAAAAGAGCCGCTTCCCGGTTCAGCAGGGATAGCACATACTCGTTGGGCTACACATGGTGAGCCAAGTACTCATAATGCCCATCCTCACATTTGCCGCAGAAAGGTTGCCCTTGTCCATAATGGCATAATCGAAAATCATGAGGCACTCAGAAAGCAACAGCAAGAGAAGGGTCATAAATTTTCTTCACAGACAGACACCGAGGTGATCGTCCATGAGGTTTATGACCATATGGAACAAGGAAAAAAGCTGCTTGATGCTGTGCGAGCAACGATCCCTGATCTGGAGGGTGCCTACGCTCTCGGTGTTATCAGCAAGACTGAACCCGATCATCTGATCGCTGCTCGTCTTGGTAGCCCACTGGTCATTGGTGTGGGTATTGGTGAATATTTTATTGCCTCAGATGTTTTTGCATTATTACCGGTTACGCAACGATTTATTTTCCTTGAAGATGGTGATATTGCTGACATTCATCGAGATTCCCTGGTGATTTATGATAAGAATGGAAAAGAAGTAGAGAGACCGGTTACTACTTCAGAGCTGTCTGCCGATGCGACTGATAAAGCAGGTTATCGGCATTATATGCTTAAGGAGATTTTTACTCAGCCTCGCGCAATTGCTGATACTTTAGAAGGCAGAATACTGAATGGTAAACTCGCTGATGGTATTTTTGGTCCTGAAGGCGATAACATTCTGGATAAAGTAAAAGCTGTTCAAATAGTTGCTTGTGGCACCAGCTATCACGCTGGTTTGGTGGCGAAATACTGGTTTGAATCCATTGCTGGTCTTCCCTGCCAGATCGAAGTTGCCAGTGAATTCCGTTATCGAGATCATGTTGTTAGCCCTGACACCCTGTTTGTGACGATTTCTCAATCCGGTGAAACTGCAGATACACTTGCAGCATTAAAGGAAGCTAAAAAATCAGGCTTCGATCATTCTCTTGTTGTCTGTAATGTGCCTGAGAGTTCGCTTACCCGTGAATCAGATCTCGTCTTGTTAACTCGTGCAGGCCCTGAAATTGGTGTTGCATCGACCAAGGCTTTTACAACCCAGTTAGTTGCATTGATGCTGCTGGTGATCGGTCTGGGGCGCAGGAATGGTATGAGTGAAGAACAGGAAAAAGATCTTATTGCACAGCTGGAAAGTTTACCCGGTAAGGTGAATGCAGCTCTGGAATTAAATGACAAGATTGAAGCTTTGTCTGAGACCTTCTCTCATAAACACCACGCTCTGTATTTAGGTCGTGGGACGATGTATCCCATAGCCATGGAAGGTGCACTTAAGATCAAAGAAATTTCGTATATCCATGCGGAAGCTTATCCCGCAGGTGAATTAAAACATGGCCCACTGGCACTTGTTGACGAGGATATGCCGATTATTGCGGTTGCTCCAAATAACAGCTTGATTGAAAAGCTTAAGTCAAATCTCGAAGAAGTCAGAGCGCGAGGTGGAGAACTTTTTGTTTTTGCAGATGTAAAGGCTAATATGAGTGACTCGGAAGGCGTGACCATTCTTAATGTGGCATCAGTCGAAGAAGCTATAGCGCCGATCGTGTATACCATACCATTGCAATTATTTTCTTACCATGTTGCTGTGATCAAAGGTGCCGATGTGGATCAGCCCAGAAATCTGGCAAAATCAGTCACTGTTGAATAAGTACTCGAGCCAGAATGAAACGTAATTTTTCGTTGTGTTTAAGCTTTTTCACAGTTGCTTATAGTTGTCTGATATCGAAGTTGTTTACAATAGAACTCATTGATAATAGGCATTTTTTGCGGGAATGTAGCTGAAGTGACGAAGACTAAAACGAATGGGCAAGCTTCCAGGATTCTAATCGTAGATGATGACAGTGATGTTCTCGTACTGTTCTCAAAATGGCTCAAAGCTGAAAACTTTGATGTTGTTACAGTAGAGTCAGGTAAAGATGCCCTTGCACAAATTAGTATTGCTCGACCTGATCTGGTCGTTACTGATCTGATCATGGATGAAATGGATGGCATGGCACTGCTTTCGGAAATTCACCGCCAAAATCCGCTATTACCTGTCATTATGTTAAGTGGTCAGGCAAAAATACCCGATGCGGTTAAAGCAACCCATCTTGGGTCATCTGCTTTTTTGACAAAGCCGGTTGATAAAAAAGAGCTGATTTCACAAATTCGTAAACATCTGCACCTTGCTGGCAATGGCAAGACTAATAAATCCCAGCCTTTTGGTGAGGGGATTATTTATCGTAGCTCAAAGATGGCAGAACTTATTGAACAGGGTAAGGCTGTTGCTGATGGCGATATCACTGTATTTATTAGTGGCGAAACCGGTACCGGAAAGGAAATTCTGGCCAAAGCAATACATGACGCAAGCCCCAGGAAAGATCAGCCTTTTATCGGTGTAAACTGTGGTGCTATTCCTGAACAGCTGCTTGAGTCGGAACTATTTGGGCATGAAAAGGGAGCCTTTACCGGAGCCTTGTCACAACATGAGGGTTTATTTAAGGCTGCCGATGGCGGAACTCTGTTCCTGGATGAAATTGGGGATATGCCTCTTGACCTTCAGGTCAAATTACTTCGTGTTTTACAGGATTTTCAGGTACGTCCTGTGGGATCGGTCCGTAGTGTTCCAATCAATGTCAGAATAATTTCTGCGACACATACCAATCTGGCCGAAGCTGTCAAAGAAGGTCATTTCAGGGCTGATCTCTACTATCGATTAAATGTTGTACCCTTAGCCATTCCGAATCTTGCTGAACGTCCGGAAGATATAGAATTATTACTTGAGTATTATCTGGAAAAGTTTGCACTGAGAAAAGGTGAACCAAAAAAAGCATTTTCTCCAGAAGCACTGGATTATTTAATCGCATCTTCCTGGCCCGGCAATGTACGACAATTGATCAATGTGGTTGATTTGTGTGCAACCTTAAACAAAACTAATATAATCCCTTTAAGTATGGCGCAAAAGGCATTAGGGGATGAGGAAAGTGATCTTCGAACTTTGAAAGACGCAAAACATTTATTTGAAAGAGAATATTTGATCAGTGTATTACAGTTAACAAAAGGCCAGGTCGCTAATTCAGCTCGAATAGCTGGCAGGAATCGAACAGAGTTTTATAAATTGCTTAATGCCCATAATCTTGATCCGTCAGATTTCAGAGATCAAGCTGGTGCTTAGTTTTTGTTATAATCTGGGAAAGTCGAGGGGAGAACTTTTTGGATAAAATAATCGTACAATGTGATCCTGATCTGGAGGATCTTATTCCGGGTTACATTAATAATCGCCATAAGGATATTATTGTAATGCAAGAATGCCTTGAAACGGGTGATTTTGCTAAAATACGAACCATTGGTCACAGTATGAAAGGTTCTGGTGGCGGTTATGGCTTTGATATCATCACCGATCTGGGCGAAAGAATAGAAAATGCTGCATTAGCAAGCGATACCGATAAAATAGTTCAGGCAGTTCAGGAGTTGGAAAGTTATATTAGCCGGGTAGAAGTAGTCTATTCTTAGATAGTTATTTCTAAAATTTTGCACAATTGGGTTCCTCTTTGAAACAAAATCGCCTGCCATCCAGACGTTTTATTTATTCTGTTACAACGATTCTGGGCCTTTCTTTTACTTTCATACTTTTTTTACTGGCCTGGTTTAATTCAATTGATAATGAAAAAAAGGAATTTGCTTTTGAGTCGGTCTCTATCAGTTCTCTTGTTAACCGAGGTGTCTCTGCTGCTGATGATGCAACTCTAACAGTTTCAAATTTGCTTGAAACACTTCCTGAGGTTTCTGCGAGTTCATTCGAATCTTTTTCACAACCTTTTTTTGATCGTCACCCATTTATTTCTTCGATTACTTATCTTCAGATCCAGCCTGATAACCTCCAGTCAGGTGATATTTCGAGCTCACTCTCCTGTGTCTTTTATTCTGAACGAGGCTCTGAAAAAGGATGCCCATTAGGTGATGGTTCAGAAATATCTGAGCAAATGAGAAACGCAGTCTTTTCTGCGATTGATACCGGTGATGTTGTACCGACTCCTATGTTAAAGCCTGGAGAAAACCAGTCTTCTTATTTGTTAATTAAATCTGTAAAACAAATGGGAAATCAGCCGATTATTGGCTTGGTTTTTGTTGAGATCAATCCTGCCAAACTATTGGGAGACTCTTTATCTGATGCGCTCTCTGTAAGATTACATAGTGAGTCTGAAGGGATTGCAGGTCGTCAATTGCTGTTCAGGAAAATTGTCAACGATGAAGGCTCTTCTAAAGGTTGGAGGATTACAAATTTAAGCGAAGAAGCTGTTGTTCAATTTCCATACTATTCTACAAAATTAACGATACAACGACCTGTTTACTGGGCTGATCTTGATCAAAGGTTAATTCTGACAGCGTTATTTCTTGGATCAGGCGTGACTTTGCTCCTGATAGCCCTTGCCAGAGCGAAAGATATTCAGGCCCGTGAGTTGCGTGAAAGAAATAAAGAGATCGAGCGGCAGGTTGAACGGCAGACTCGTGAATTGGCAACAGCTCGAGATCAGGCTTTAGAAGCTTCAAGAGTTAAATCAGAATTTCTTGCCAGTATGAGCCACGAGATACGAACCCCGCTCAATGCCATTATAGGGATGGCGGAGTTGCTGTCTGAAACAAGATTAAGCAATGAACAAAATCGTTATGTCGATATTTTTCGAAAATCAGGAGAAGCACTACTCAGTTTGGTGAATGATATTCTCGATTTATCGAAAATAGAGGCAGGGCAACTTGTGATCGAGCAGATTGATTTCAATTTGCCAAGACTGGTTGAAGAAGCAACAGATATTTATTCTCTGAAAACGGATGAGAAAGGGATTGAGTTGATTTGTCAGATTGTTTCAGATGTTCCAGTGTGGGTGAAGGGAGATCCTGGAAGGCTGAGACAGATAATCCTGAACTTGCTCGGAAATGCAATCAAATTCACCGAAAGAGGTGAAATAGTTTTGCGGGTAAGGAAAGCACCAGAACAAGATGATCCGATGTTCTTACAATTTTCAGTCATAGATACTGGAATTGGTATTCCGGCCTCTAAACTGGATTCTATTTTTGGCAGTTTTAATCAGGTCGATTCATCGACAACAAGAAAGTATGGAGGCACGGGATTAGGTCTGACAATTTCGAAAAGACTGACAGAAATTATGGGTGGCCAAATGTGGGTAGAAAGCAGGGAAGGGCATGGAAGCAGCTTTCATTTCACCATAAAAGTCAAAGAGGGTGAAAGTATTGAAGGCTGGTTGCCTGCCGCTATCCCTGATCTTGAAGGTCAGCATATTCTGGTGATTGATGACAATGCCACAAACAGGTTGATCCTGAAAGAAACACTCGCACCAAAAGGTATTGTTGTTACAGAAGCAAAAGATGGCAAATCAGGCATTAAGGCTTATAAGGAAGCGCTCGAAAATGGTCGTCCGTTTGATGTCATTCTTTCTGATTGTCATATGCCGGATCTGGATGGTTTTGATGTGGTTAATACCATTAAAAAATTAGGTGGAGATGTAACAACAGTTCTGATGTTGTCATCCTCAAATCTGAATAGTGATCTGGAGAAAGCGAAAAAAAGTAATATTGGTGGTTATCTGGTGAAGCCGGTCAAGTCTGATGAATTGTTCCGAGCAATTTCGGGGACAAAAACGATGTCTCTTTCCGGTGACAATCAACATCTTAATACGATTGAGCAGAAGTCATTTATTGGTTGTGCACCGATACTGTTAGTGGAAGATAATGAAGATAATCGTTTGTTGATCAATGCCTATTTGAAGAAGACAACTTTTGAAATTGAGGAAGCAGAAAATGGCCAGATCGCGCTTGAGAAATTCAGGCAAGGAGAATATAGCCTCATTCTAATGGATGTCCAAATGCCTGTTATGGATGGTCATACAGCAACACGTGAAATCAGGCGTTGGGAAAAAGAAAACGGTCGGGAACCTACGCCGATCATAGCTTTAACGGCCCATGCTGTAAAAGAGGATATGGATAAAAGTATACAGGCGGGCTGTAATTCACATTTATCAAAACCCATTAAAAAAGTAACTTTATTACAAACTATTGATCGGTTTATGAGGTAGTTATCTGGATAATGTACTTTTCCCTGGTAAAGTAGTTCGTTTAGTCCAATAGAATAGATTTCGCCAGAAAATCATCTCGAAATTTTAGTCGATAGTTGACTTGTCGTCATATGACGACACACATTGTTGTTAAGTGTGAACTTTTCTTATAAGAAAAAGACCATTCCCAAGATCTAATTGTCACAACATTGTTAAATGTAACATGTTGTTATTAAAGAAGTTGTTAGCTTGTTTTTTGTGTGATTGATCTGCACTATAGGATTTCATTTGATACAGATGTAGTACGGGTGCTGATTTGTGTCAAACATGGAAACCGCAGGTTCTATTCCTTAAAGGAACAGACTGGTTTGCCGATACTATTTTGAAGAAGAAACACAATTAGGAATCACCCAAAGGCTGGAAGCAAAATAGAGTATGTACAGAATTTTCAGACACTACATCCCAAAAACTATAATGATGCTAATGATGGTGGAAATCGTCATTTTTTTTGTTTCTGTTTATCTGGGGGTAATACTCCGATTTTACGACTGGCATTCGTTTCAGGTTTATAGTATTGAGGGTTCGTTACAGTCAATTTTTCCCAGAGCTATAGTATTCACACTGGTTATGTTTGGTGTGATGACAACCATGGGGCTTTATCAGCGTGATTACCGTGAAGGCCCAAAAACAACCTTTGTAAGGATTGTCGGTAGTTTTTTTATTGGCCTGTTGCTCATGTCTTTAGTGTTTTATATGGCTCCTACATTGATTTTGGGCAGAGGGGCTTTTGGAATGGCATTTTTTTGTGCCTTTATTGGAATCATTTCAAGTCGTTTCCTTTGCTTTCATAGAACAGACACTGCCTGGCAAAGAAACTTGTTAGTTCTTGGAATCGGACATAATGCCCAACTGATTGGCCGTCTGAAGCGACGTACGGATCACCGAGGAATTAATCTTGTAGGATTTGCAGCGATTGGTAATGATGAACAGGTTGTTTCCAGTGAAAAGATTATTCCAATAAAGAAGAAGTCACTGGTTGACTACGTTAAGTCCAATAATATCGATGAGATCGTTGTTGCCGTCGATGATCGAAGAAATAATATTCCTGTTGATGATATTTTGACATGTAAAATGCAGGGTATTCAGGTAATCGATGTTTCGACTTTCTATGAGCGCCAGTTAGGTAAAATGAAGCTGGACTCATTACACCCCAGTAACTTCATATTTTCTGATGGTTTTACACAAGCGGTACTAAAATCCTCTGGGAAACGGGTGTTTGATGTTGTTGTCAGTGCATCACTCTCAATTATATTCTCTCCATTAATGGCCCTTACTGCCCTGGCAATTTATGTGGAGTCTGGTTTTAAGGGGCCCATTATCTATCGACAAATACGCGTAGGGCTCAATGGTGAAGAGTTTGAGATTTTTAAGTTCAGAAGTATGACAGTCGATGCTGAAAAGGATGGCGTCGCTCAATGGGCGCAATCTAATGATAATCGTATAACAAAAGTTGGGTCTTTTATTCGCAAAACACGACTTGACGAGCTTCCTCAGCTGTATAACGTCCTCCGAGGGGATATGAGTTTTGTAGGGCCAAGACCTGAACGTCCACAGTTTGTTTCTGAGTTAGCAAAAACAATTGAATATTATGAGATGCGTCATCATGTAAAACCAGGGATTACCGGATGGGCACAAATCTGTTATCCCTATGGTGCCTCAGAAGAAGATGCACGTGAAAAACTGCAATACGATCTGTACTACCTGAAAAATTATAGCATGTTCCTGGACATCACTATTTTGTTACAGACAATTCAAGTGGTTCTTTGGAGTAAAGGTGGACGCTAAATATCTGGTTCCTGCCCATCGGCCATAAGTAATAATGTGTTAAGAGTGGCAAATTTTGAAGTATCGAACACCGGTTGGTACTAAAATGTCAGTAATATGACAATCGAAAGTGTGTATAAACTTCTGTTATTATTACAAGGTTATCTGATTGACAAGGATTTTAGTCGAAATAAGATCGCCTGAGATGGGTGGTAAGTAAAAGAGGAGTGTTTCTCTGAAGTCGAGAACACAAGTATTAATCAAATTAAATTAAACAATTCTGGACGATATGGAAGAAACAATAGAACAGTTAAAACATTTTTTTAGAAGCTTCTGGGAAAATCGGTGGTTAGCGTTAGCGGCGGCGGCGTTACTTGCGATTATTGGTTGGACCGCTGTGATCATAGCTCCAGACAGATACGAAGTAACAACTCGAGTCTATGTTGACACTCGTTCAATGTTGAAGCCTTTGCTGAAGGGGATCGCTGTTGATAGCTCAGTGACGGAATCGACAGCAGAAATCATGAAGCGAACACTGCTTGCCCGTCCTAACCTGGAAGCCGTTGCAAAAAATGCAGGTATGGGTAAGAAAATCGATACACCAGAAGCCTATGAGAAAATGATACGGAAACTTTCTGAAGATATTATGATCAGTGGTGGTCGGGAAGTTAATAATGTTTACACGATTACCTATACACACCGCGATCCAGTTATGGCCAAGAATGTGGTGCAGTCATTATTAGACCAATTTATAGAAAAAGTAATTGGTGCAAATAGACTTGATACCGATGTAACAAAAAAATTCCTGGATGAAAAAATAGCTGAATATGAGATCAGGCTAACCGCAGCAGAAGAAAGGTTGAAGCAATTCAAAAAAGAGCATCCTGGCGTCCTCGTTAATGATGACAGAACTTACTTTACCCGGCTAGAGGCGATGAGAACTCAATTGCAGACAGCTCGACTTGATTTAGAGGAACAGGAGCACCGTCGTTCCGCTCTCAGTCAGCAATTAAAAACGACTCCAAGTCATACCAGCAGTGGAGGGGGCGTCATTCGAGGTGGCTCTGCACAGAATCCAATTGATCTCAGCATTATGGAAGCGCAGGCAGAAATCGCAGGTTTATTGCTTAAATATTCTGATGCTCACCCGGATGTTGCTGCTGCGAAAAGAAGGTTGCAGCAATTAGAAGCTCAGAAGAGTGCTGGTGTGACTGGTGCTGTTTCCGGAACAGATAATGGGGCTGTTAGAATGGCTCCTGTCACGATTGCGAACCCTGCTTATCAGACATTAAAACTGGCCTATGGAGAAGCCGATGCAATGGTGGCGGCACTCAAAACGCGTGTGTCAGAATACGAAAAAAGACTGGCAGAAATGGAGGCGGCTGCAGATACGCTCCCTGATATTGAGGCGGAGTTGGCACGTCTGGATCGTGACTACTCAGTCAATAAGCGAGAATATGAAGAACTATTGAAAAGAAGAGGGTCAGCCGATATTTCAGAAGGTGTTAGTAATGCAGATGAACTTCAATTCGACATAATTGATCCACCTAGAGTTCCATTGGTCCCAACTGGCCCTAACAGACTCAAATGGATAACATTAATATTTTTACTTGCTCTTGGTGCGGGTATTGGTGGTGCTATTTTCCTTTCCATGCTACGCCCAAAAATCTACAACAAGCAATCAGTTAAACAGTTAACAACTTTACCTGTTCTTGGGAGTGTTTCGCAGTTAAATAGTGTTGGCAACCATTTGGCAAAAGGTGCGGGTAATATTACTTACTCACTTGCCTCCGGAGCATTGTTGCTTGTTTATGCTGCTCTTATGTTAGCGTATTTATTTAATGTTGATGTGATTCAGAATTATGCAGGTTTTAATGTTGATCAGGTAGGAGAACAGCTGGAAGATGGGGTTATCAGTCCGATCAAGGATGTTTTGGAAGAACTATAGGAATATGAGAAAAATATTATGAGTATCATTGAAAAAGCAGTAGAAAAGCTGACACATGACCCCATAGAGCCGAACAGGATTGCTGAGAAGAAAGATTCTGAAAACGTGTCTCAGGTCTTTGGTGCGGTTGTTGCTGAGGCTGATCGAGTAAGTGGCCACAGGTTTTCAAGTAGTGAAGATCAGAATTTGGAGATCTCTGAAGAACAAGATAGTTCTGAAGAAATAAAAGTAGATCTTAAGCGTTTACGGAAAGCTCAGATAATTCTTGGCGACGAAGATAACCCTCGCCTGACAGAAGAATTAAGAATGATCAAAAGAAGGTTGCTGGTGAATGCTGCGGGATTAGGTGATGCACCAGTAGAAAACGGTAACTTGATCATGGTGACCAGTTCAATTCCTGATGAGGGTAAAACATTTATTGCAACCAACCTGGCTTTAAGTATTGCCCGTGAAATAGATCGCACTGTTTTGCTGATCGATGCAGACATTGCAAAATCAGATACAACGAAGACATTTGGTGCTGCTGGTAAAAAAGGATTAACAGAGTATTTGACAGGTGAAGCTGAACTTCATGATGTATTACTCAAAACTGACATTGATGGATTGACAATCATGCCAACAGGCAAGAAGGTTAGCAATTCGACAGAGCTGATGTCGAGTAACAAGATGGCCATACTCATTAGTGAACTTTCGAGCCGGTACAAAGATCGGATCATAGTTTTTGATTGTCCGCCGATACTGGTGACCAGTGAAGCACAAGTCATGGCCAGTCTGGTTGGACAGGTTGCATTTGTTGTACGTGCTGGAGAAACAAGAGAGAAAGAATTTATTAGTGCGGTTGAACGTCTGGATCACTCGAAATTTGTTGGTTTGATCATGAACCAGAGTGATGAAGAAGCTGAGTCTGGATATTATGGATATTACCACCATTCCAGATAAAACTAAGATCAATCAATAGACAAAAAGTAAGAATACTTTTTTAATGGATTAAAGCAAAGCTTATGTATCGAGAATATTATAATTTAACAGGTAAACCGTTTCAGTTAACACCTGATCATCGTTTTTTCTTTGAAAGTGATGGACATAAACGTGCTTTATCCTACCTTCTCTACGGTATCAAGGCGATGGAAGGGTTTATCGTAATTACCGGTGATGTAGGCACAGGCAAGTCAACGCTGTTAAATGCTTTATCAGATGAACTTGAGAACAAGCATATTGTGACGGCAAAAATTGTGACGACTCAAGTTCAGGAAGATGATCTGTTGAGAGTCGTTGCTGCAGAGTTTGGACTGGCTTATGACGGTGTATCGAAAGCTGTTTTATTAAAAAATCTTGAGACCTTTTTCAGACAGCTCGCTCATGAAGGAAAAAGAGCTTTGCTTCTGGTTGACGAGGCACAAAATCTGCCTCCACGATCAATAGAAGAGTTGCGCATGTTATCAAATTTCCAGATGGATAATAGAGCCTTATTACAAAGTTTTCTTCTGGGACAGAGAGAGTTCAGGGCAACAATGCGACTACCTCAATTTGAGCAGCTAAGACAACGTGTCATTGCAGCCTATCATCTAAAACCAATGAACAGAGAAGAGACTGAAGGATACATTATTCATCGTTTAAAAATGGTTGGATGGATTGGTAATCCATTGTTTACAGATCGGGCATTTGATGCAGTTTTTGAGCATACAAAAGGTATCCCAAGAAAGATTAACGTCTTTTGTGATCGCCTTCTTTTGTGTGCAAGTCTGGAAGAAAGTAGTGAGGTAGATGAAAAAATCCTGGAAATGGTTAGTGGAGACCTGGTTGAGGAATCATGGGGAACTGATGAGCTTGATCCTGCTGCGAGTATTGATGAAGCTGAATCAGGAGTTTCTAATAATCAACATCAGTCGGTCAATCCACTTCTTCAACAAGAACAATTGCTTACTGCTCTTAGTGCAATGATGGATAGCAAGCTGGAGTCTTTCAGAAAGAAGGAAGAAGAAGAGAAAAAGAAAGACTCTTCCATACAACTTGTTTCAGTTGATCAAAAAGAGTCAAACCCTGTAAAGATAGAAAAAATAGTACCAGAGGATAAAACTGTCATACATGGGTTTTATCCACCAACAGAATCAGGTGAATCCAGCTAGAAAAAACTGAAATTCTTTAAAATTAATTACCTTCGAAAAGTTGGTTAACCCCGATTAGATCACTATTTATAAAAACTCCTTATGGAAGAAAAAAAAATAAAACGAGTTCTTATTCTGATCGACACAAATGTTGGAGGGAAAGGTGGTGCCGAAATGCACCTTTGGAATTTACTGACCAACATTGATCAATCGCGAGTATCAGTAGATGTGATTTATTTTGATGCAGATGATATGGATGCCAAGACCAGTCATGGCAGGATTCAGGGGATTAACTATTTTAGAGTCCCTTTGAGAAAGGTTTTTTCTTTTTCATCCATTAAATATTTAAAAGAAATTTTTAAGATCATGAGAAATGGCAACTATGACGGTGTTATTTCTTTTTTTGAATCTTCGGACATTATTGCAGCAAAACTTGGTTCACTTGCCGGTATCAAAATGAGAATCTCAAATCGTCGAGATACAGGTTTTAGAAATAGTAAAAAACTTGAGATTCTTTATGGGTTACTAAATAAGCTTTTTACAGAGTTTATTGCCGTTTCAGAAGCCGTAAAAGATTCAATTGTCTCTCAAGGAGTCCCCCCTGAGAAAGTAAGCGTCATTTATAATGCGGTAGATCTTTCTCGTTTTGAAAAAGTGAGTGGTTCCGAGGTAAGAAACGAAGCTGGAATACAGTCAGATGAAATTATTTTTGGAATGGTCGCCAATTTAAATCCCGTTAAGAATCATGCTTCGGTAATTGGTGCTCTTAAAATTTTACACGAAAAAGGATATAAACCACACCTTGTACTGGCTGGTGAGGGCTTCTTAAAACAAGAACTAGAGGAACAAGTATCAGATCTAAAGCTTGAATCCTACGTTCACTTTCTTGGAACAAGAGATGATGTGGAAAAAGTACTGGCCGGTATCGATGTATTCGTGCTTGCAAGTCATACAGAAGGTTTGTCAAATGCATTGTTGGAAGCAATGGCATCAAGAAAGCCTGTTATTGCTTCCCATGTAGGTGGAAATGTTGAGGTTGTACGAGATGGTAATGATGGAATCTTAACGTCAACAGAATCAATTTCTATCGCTGATGCGATGGAAAAGCTTTACGTTTCTAAGGAACTACGCGATGAAATGGCAAAGAATGCATTTAATCATGTGGCTAGTCAGTTTTCATTAGAACAGATGTTGGATAACTATATGAGTATTATCGAACAAAGTGAGGGAAATACTTGCCTTGCTGATAAAAGTGTATAGCACCAAGTCGGGATATTAATCGTTATGTCAGAATCCGTAATTATTAAAAAGACATCACGAATTCAAATACCATCTAAAGCTGGGGAGCAAGATGGTATTAAGTCTAATCTTCCCTTGCTTTTCTTAATCTTCCTGATTCCATTACAGAATATCTATATCAATAAGCTTCCAAGTCTTGGTGGAGGATTGAATGTCTTAAACCTTTTATTTATTTTCGCATTCCTGGTTTGGAAATTTAGACCTGATCTTAATAAGGGAACCCATACCTCACTGAATAAACCAATTTTGTTCTATATGGTTTCACTCCTATTCGCCTTAGTTATGCATAAAATCACATTAGGTGAGATAGACATGGTGGTTATAGGCAATGTTAAAGATATATTGTTAGCCCCTTTTTTGTTTTTCATTACTTTAAATAGTGTCAGAGATAGAAGAGGAATTATTCTGGCGATAGTGGCAACAATATTACCACTTCTTTATATGTTTAGAGTCTTTTATGCACAGCATGTTGAGGTTTCCAGCTGGCATTATGATGATGATTCAAGGATAAGAGGAACCTTCTCCCTTCTAGGGAGTAATGAAATTGCAACCTTTTATGCTTCTTATACTTTAATCTTAATCACCTTATTTTATTTTATAAAAACAACAAAAATGCGAGTAGTTTTAGGATTACTAATTGCTTTAAACATTTATTCTATCGTTTATAGTTATTCTAGAGGTGCTTATCTGGGATTCCTGGTCGCATTGCTTGCAATTGTCTGGCATACACGAAAAAAACTTGTTTTTATATTGATTCCAATGATTTTAGTTTTTGGAGGAATAATACTAAATTTTTTACCTACATCTGTACAGGAAAGGTTCCAGAGTATTTCCGCTGCTGAAGATGAGTCGACCAGGGATGAATCTGCACAATCACGGTTTGTTTTTTGGGGTTATGCATTTGAACAGTTTCTTCAAAATCCAGTTGTCGGCAAAGGTTATCTAACATTTGTTGAGTTTAATCCTTATCACATGGATACCCACAATTATTATATGAAACTACTTGCTGAGCAGGGGATCATTGGATTCATAATTTTTCTCGTGATTTTGTGGCGAGCATCCAAGGTTGGAAGAAATCTCTATGATGAGTCAGATGATCCGCTATATAAGGCGTTAGGTATTGGACTTTTTGGTGTGGTTGTGAGCCTTGCATTCGGTAATATTTTTGGAGATCGCTACACACATTACCCGCTTTCTGCCTATTTTTATGTTTATCTGGCGCTTTCATTAAGGGCATTAATGCTTACCCGGGAGAAAAATCCTGCACATGGCGTAATACTTCGAAGAATTTGATGGTTGTCCGGGTTCTACATTTACGATCCAGTGCTGGATTTTATGGCGCGGAAAGGGTGATCGTCACATTAATGAAACGCTCACCAGGTGATCACATCGAGACGACATTAGCCTGTATTGAAAATTACATCAGCGGTGACCAGTCATTACTTAATCGCGCACAACAAGCTGGGCTGAAAGCTCTCGAAATACCCTGCAAGTCCCGAATGGACTTCCGTACGATTAACCATCTCGTTACTGTCTGCAAAGAAAACCAGATTGATATCATTCATTCTCATGATTACAAAAGTCATTTTTATGGTCTTATTGCATCAAAATTTGCTGGCTGTAAACAGGTAGCAACCCTACATGGAAAAACTCTTGGTAATGTAAAAAACCGTGTTTTCGAACTCGTTGAAAATCTGCTGCTACATATGGTTTCTCATATTACAGTTGTTTCAGAACCTCTCTTTAATTCCTTATCCGGATCAGGGTTAAGTAAAAAACTGTCTCAAATTGCTAATGGGGTGGATGATCACAGCTTTAATCCTGATATAAAGGGTTTCGGGAAAAACTATTGGGGTTTTGACTCGTCCAGTTTTGTCTTCGGAACAATAGGCAGGATGAGTGAAGAAAAAGGACACCGTCTTTTGATAGAGGCTTTTTCCAAGCTCTCGGTTAAGAATGGTAAAGCAAGGCTGTTATTGATTGGGAATGGTCCTCTCTATGAAGATCTTGTTGAACTGAGTCAGTCTCTGGGGTTAGGAAGCAAAGTTAAATTTGCAGGGTCCCGGACGGAAGTTGAACGGATTTTAAACGATATGGATTGCTATGTTTCACCATCGCATACGGAAGGTATGCCGATGAGCATTCTTGAAGCCATGGCGACGGGTTTACCCATCGTCGCGACAGAAGTAGGTTCCGTAGGACATCTGTTAAGGGATGATCATGGGAAATTGCTTCAGCCGGGGAATATTGATGAGCTTGCAAGGCAGATGCAATCTGTTCTGGATGGAATTAATTTTATGAAAGAAGCCGGGAAAAAATGCAGAACCAGAGTTGAAAAAGAATTTAGTGCGGGAATACAAAGTCGGGAGTTCGCAAACGTTTATCGTTCTGTATTGAAAAATCCTGAATCTGACTAATAAATGAATTTTAAGAAGAAAATAAGAACAGTAGTCAAGCGTATTACTGCATCAGTTCTAAATAAAACAGGCATTGTCCACGCACGTTTAAAAAAAGGTGGTGTCATCATTTTAATGTTCCATAAAATCGATGATAAATGTGATCAATTACCACTCACGATTTGTCCTGAGATTTTTGATCGAATTATCTCTGAGATAACAAGCCGTTATAACATCGTGCCATTAGAAGCTCTAATCAACGAAAATGGAGAACTGATTGTTGATGATGAGGTTAAGTTTGCAATCACCTTTGATGATGGATATCGAGATAACTATGAAAAGGGATTTCCCATCTTAAGAAAGCATAATGTACCTGCAACGATTTATTTAAGTTATGGCCACATGGAAGGACAGGAAATATTCTGGTACGAAAAACTGACTTCCGGTTTACTAAGCTCTCAATTACAAAGCATTGATCTCGAAGACTTGGGTTCTGAAAAATTTAGTCTAAATTCTCAGGAAGATCGTGATCTGGCCATTTATAAACTTAATCTCTGGTTAAAGACATTTACAGATAAAGAAAGAAGGGAGCTGGTTGATACAATTCTGGAGCGTTTACAGGTTGATTTATCTTCTTTGGAAATCAGCCCAATGCTCACATGGGAAATGGTTAAGGAGATGAAAGAAAACAATATCAATTTTGGGTCACATACAATTTCCCATCCAATTCTTTCCCGTGAAGATAAACAGTCCATTGAGAAAGAGGTTGTGGAATCCCGATGGCTGCTTGAGAAAAAAACAGGAGATAGTTATTCG
>JALSSM010000113.1 GCA_026984275.1 Gammaproteobacteria bacterium | reverse complement strand
CTGGAAAAGTCTGAGTAACAGATGGCCAAAGGAAATTTCCCTGAGTGGTTTTTCAAAAATTGGCTCACACACACTGCGGATTGCAAATTCAAAATCATCCACACGCGTGCCCGCAGGCACCCAGCCTGATTCAATATGTAATTCAGCGACTCTCTTATAATCACGACTCAGAAAAGCCATGAAATTATTAGCCAGGTAATGCTGATCTTCTTGACTCAAGCTACCCATGATCCCGAAATCAACCAGTGCCAGTTTCAGTGGCTCATTATCTTCCGCAGGAATAACAAAAAGATTACCCGGATGCATATCAGCGTGGAAAAATCGATCTCGAAAAACCTGTGTAAAAAAGATATCAATACCGATCTCAGCCACTTCTTTACGACTGACACCGGCCTTTTCCAGCGCATCGGCCTGATCGATATGAATACCACGAATACGTTCCATAACCAGAACATTTTTTCGTGCCAGATCCCATTCGATCTCAGGTATATAAAGACGATTAGACTCTTTGAAATTACGTTTTAACTGGGAGGCATTCGCCGCCTCACGCATCAGATCCAGTTCATCCAGAATAACTTTACGATACTCTTCAACCACGCCGACTGGACGCATTCTTCTTCCGTGTTCAGAATATTTTTCAGCCAGTTCAGCGAGGATCATGACCAGACCCATATCGCGTTTGATGACCTTTTCAATATCGGGTCGCACAACCTTAACAATAACCTCTCGACCGTCTGCCAGCAGGGCTGCATGAACTTGAGCTATTGAAGCAGAAGCCAGCGGCTCATCATCAAACTCCAGAAAAACCTCACCGACGGGTTGGCCATAGGCCTCTTCGATAATCTCTCTGGCTTCCTCTACAGGAAAAGGTGGAACGCTGTCCTGAAGTTTGGCCAGTTGATCAGCCAGTTCTTCTGGCAATAAATCACGTCGGGTAGAGAGTAATTGTCCAAACTTGACGAAGATCGGCCCAAGATCTTCCAGTGCGTGCAGCATGCGTTCTTCTTTCGGTGCATAGTCACGACGACGCCAGTTCCACGGCAAGAGATACATAAGAAAACGAATGGGACGAAACAGATGTGTCGTGAGGATAATCTCATCCAGTCCATGCCTGATCAGCACACGCTGGATTCCTGTCAGACGAATAAACTGGCCTGGTGTGATCATAGATTAGCCACTCGTCAATCGGGCAATTCTTTGTTCGAGCCGATCAACATCATTGCGCAAATCATCAACATCGTTCATAAATTGATCGATTTCTGTTTTATTGGGAGTCAGTTCTGCCTCAATTCGCAAATACTCACCAATATTTTGTTCCATACTTTCGTGTGAATCTTTAGCCCAGGCAGACAATGATCGAACTAAATTTCCGATCTGATGGGCGGCCACATCACCGATCTTATGAGACAGTAATTCTTCCCAGTCCAGATCCAGACGTTTGATCATCTGCTGTAAATGTTGTCCAAGCGCCAGATCACCACTGATCTCTACATCGCCATCAAAACTGGCCGGTTGCTTATCCTGCTGTCTGGTCATTTTCAATAATGCAAAAGGTGAGCCTTTGATCAGAACATGGACATCACCACCATACTCGGGTTGTAAATGGATGCCCGACGACTCCGGAAAGATATAGATTGTTTTATCTGGTCCAACCAGCTCCACAGCCATCACTTTTCCTTCCATTGCAGCAACATCTGCAAGCAGATCGGGATCCGTCAGCAAAACATCATTCACAATTTTCTCGACGTGTTCCAGAATAAAACTCACAACTTGACTCCACGATGTACAGCCACAACCCCACCCGTCAGATTATGATAGGTATTCATGGCAAAACCGGCAGCTTCCATCATGCCGATCAATGTTTCCTGATCAGGGTGTTTACGTATGGACTCGACCAGATATTGATAGCTATCACGATCGCCTGTCAGAATTTCTCCAAACGTCGGGATCATTTTGAAAGAATATTTCTCATAAAGTTTGTCCAGCGTCGGGATCACCAGTTTTGAGAATTCCAGGATCATCAGTTTCCCACCGGGTTTCAGACTTCTGAAAATTGATGCCAGTGCTTTATCCTTATTGGTTACATTTCTCAACCCAAAGGCGATCGTGACAACATCAAAAGAATTCTCCGGGAATGGCAATGTTTCCGCATTGGCCTGAACATAGTTAATATTCGTGATCAACCCTTTGTTTATGAGTCGATCCCGGCCAACATTGAGCATTTCGCCATTAATGTCAGCCAACGTGATTTTTCCTTCCTTGCCAACACGTTTGGCCAGCAAGATGGCAATATCACCCGTTCCACCCGCCAGATCCAGAACCGAATGTCCTTTTCGTGCACCCGATGCTTCGACGGCAAAAGGTTTCCACAGACGATGCATACCCATGGACATGACATCGTTCATCAAGTCATATTTAGAGGCTACCGAGGAAAAAACTTCTGCAACACGTTGCTGTTTTTCCTCAACAGGAACTTCTTCAAAGCCAAAGTGAGTGGTTTCAGTCATTCGGTCTGCTCTTATTTCTTTTTCGGCCTGACATAAAGCACCAGACTGTGTTCTTCCAGTTCATATCCGTTCGCTTCAGCAATTTCACGTTGTCGTCGTTCTATCTCTTCGTCCTGAAACTCAATGATCTTGCCGGTATCAAGACAGATCATGTGATCATGATGCTCTCCTTCAGCCAGCTCAAAAACAGAATGACCTTCCTCAAAATTATGTCTGACCACTAATCCGGCCGTCTCAAATTGTGTCAATACGCGGTAAATAGTCGCCAGTCCTACATCTTCACCCGCCTCGATCAGCGCCCTATAAACGTCTTCTGCGCTCATGTGCCGCTGTTCGCTATTCTCCAGTATCTGTAAAATACGGATACGTGGTAAGGTTACTTTCAGTCCGGCTTTTTTAATATCTTGAGTTTCCACGGAGTTTCTTTTCTATCTCAGGTAAAATAGGGTCTGGATTTGAATTCTAATTTGAAAATTTTAACATTGATCCGGCTTTTGCCATAATGTCCGGATCCAGAGCGAACTAAACGAACGAAAACTATGTTATCAAAGCACCCTGTATTAACGAATTTATTTTTATGTCTGACATTTCTGTTCATACAGGGATGTTCTAATAACAGCAGTATTTTTTCAAAAGATAATCTGCCACTGGTTCACAGAATCGATATCCAGCAGGGTAATGTTATTACTCAGGACATGCTAGCCAAACTCAAGCTGGGTATGGAAAAAAAGAAAGTCCGCTTCATCATGGGTACACCTCTGATTACAGATACTTTCCATAACGACCGTTGGGATTATATTTACACGTATCAAGATGGCCGTGGTCAACGTGAACAACGCCGTGTCACTCTGTTTTTTGAAGATGATCGGCTTTCACAAATTGATGGCGATGTGGTGGCTGCTCGAGGAAAAATCCAGACGGATTCACGAAAAGTCGAAAGCGTTGAAGTGCCACCGGCAGATCCACCTGGAATATTTTCACGTGTTAAGGAAACACTGACTTTTGGAAAAGACAAGCCAAAAAGTGCTGAAAAAGACAATGAAAAATCCGGGCAACCGATCGGAACTGATGATGAGCAGGCAAAACTTCCTGAAGAAACAAAGGAGTCAACGACTGAGGACGTGATAGATACTGATTCTACAGCAGTGGAAGCTGGTGAAGATTCAGAAAGTGATAAAGGTTTTTTTGGAAAAATGTGGGAGAAAACAGGTGATGATCCTGAGATTTCTCCCAATGATCCAACATTGACTGATCCCGATCTTAATCCGGACTACTAAGGAAGCGCCGATTAATTCATGGGTTCTTAGCTTAAATCCTGTTTTGCCCGCTTTCTACGAGACTCTTTCGGATCAATTTTCAATGGACGGTAGATCTCAACTCTGTCTCCGATCTCAGGTTCATCATCAAGATCGCAAAGCCGACTGAAAATGCCCACTTTATTGACAGTCAGATCTATTTCCGGAAAATTAACCCTTATTCCAGAACGTTTGATCAGCTCGCCAACTGTCTCTCCTGAGAGCCAGTCCAATTCCAGTTCCACCTGTTGATCCGGTCTCGCATAAGCAACATAAACCTTATCCATAGACCTGTTTTGCTCGCTGACAGAAAGCATCCACCAGCGTATTGGCAATGCCATTGAAAATCT
>JALSSM010000112.1 GCA_026984275.1 Gammaproteobacteria bacterium | reverse complement strand
TACTACTGTCAACAACGAAAATAAAACCCTGCATGCCTTTGGCAAGAATATCCCACATGAAATCAAGATAATCCTGGCCGGGTGTACCGAACAAATTTATCTGAGTGTTATCTTCAAGGGTGATCCGGCCGTAGTCCATGGCGACAGTTGTGGTTTTCTTTCCATCCGTGGGGTTTTCAAGATCGACTTCTGTGGAAACTGTTTCGATTTCGCTGGCAGTATTGATAAATCGGGTTTTTCCAGCGCCGTATGATCCTGCTACAACAATTTTAATCCGCTTCATAGAGATATTTTTCCAGCATTATACGTTCAGGATCAGATAGATCCTTAAACTCGAGTCGCTTGCTTATCAGTTCTTTTGGTATCAAGCCTCTCGTAATTAGCCTTCTTTTTTCTTCAGGTAGTATTGAATCCCGAATAAAAATCTCCATGGCAGATATCACTTTGGAATCAACAATCAGACTCACTTCATCCAGTAGTGCCCGAAAGCCACTATCTGGATTATTTAATCGCAAGTCAATGAAATCCAACGGAACGGAGCCGGTTTTATAAATTGTTTTCATTTCCGTTCTGAAATTTTCGATTAAAGCAGGTTTGACGGATTTCTCAATTTTGTGTTCGATCATCCCGATGCGTTTTGCGAGTAATTTAGTGATAAAGTTTTTTGACTGATCCGGATCGTTCAAAAGCAGATCATAAATGGAAAGAACCTGTTTGAGAGTTAGCTGGCGATAAATATCCGAGACAAAAATCCGATTTCGCTTTTTCAGAAAGTCCTCAAGGGATTCATAACCCAGTGTGAAAATGATATCCATCAAATCACGTATTTGTTGATTAAACCCGAGAGCACAAATTAACTGGCTGGGATTCAGTTTGAAATGAGCAGCGGCATCCTCTTCTGATGTTGAGACCATATCCACACCAGAGGAATAGAACATATCGACAACATGCTCTGGCGGGGAAGTTAACAACTCATGAAAAACTGGCATGGTAGTAGACCGACCTTACTGTTGAATATCATTCAGAATGAATTCAAAACTTCTCGGGAAGGGTTTTGCGTCCCTGTATTTTTTTGGCAAAGCCCGTCGTCCTTTCAGTGAAGCTCTGTGGTCTTCAAAGTTACCGTAGATAACCTTGTAGATTGTTTTACCATGCATGGTTGATTTATAGACCGCCTTATCACCTTGCAGCTCCAGGTTTTCCATGTATCGTATCGCATTTTCTTCTCTGCTGAAGGCAATCATCTGTAAGGCATAATGTTGTGGATCCTGTTGTCTGATCCAGTTTTCATCATGAGTATAGTCTGCCGTTGAGTTAGTCACAGAATCTGTTTTATTTGTTTCCTTAACTGAAGGTTTTACTGGATGTGGAATATTTTTTTTAGTCTGTTCCTGTTTCTCTTGTGCAGGCATAGCCTGTTCAATGACTGTACCTGAAATAACCTGATGATTTTCAGGTGGTGCTTTCGTGGGAGCAGGAGGTTGAGCTTGCTCATTTTGAGAAATTTCTGTTTCAGGAATAGTCAGTTTTTCCATTTTTGTTGGTGTTGGAACAGGCTCAGCTTTAGTAACCACCTCTGCTTTAGCTGGATGAGTAGATGTTGTTTCTGTTGTTGCCACTTTTACTTCTTCTTGTGGAGAAGTTTTCTCTGGATTTGTGACTGTTTCGTGAGCAGTTCCCACACGGGCTACAGAACCTGAATTCTCTGCATTGTTTAAGCTGGCCAATCTTTCAGTCGCCTGTTCGATACCCGCATCCGATGCTCTTTGATACCATTTCTTCGCACCCTCCAGATCAACATCTGTTCCCCGACCATTTTCAAGCAGAACAGCAAGGTTATATTGAGCCTGGGCAATATCCTGTTCGGCCGCATCCTGAAAATAGGCCAGTGCTTTTGTATAATCCTGTGGAACGCCCTGACCAAACGAATACATCACACCCAGACTATATTGTGCATGTGGGTGCCCCTGAGAGGCGGCTTTTGAATACCAGTAGATGGCTTTGCCACTGTCTTGTTCAAACCCCAGTCCACGAGCATACATCAGCCCCAGATTATATTGAGATTCAGCAACGCCATTCTCAGCGGCCATGCGCCACCAGGCAGCCGCTTTGCCATAGTCCTGTGGAATACCCTGACCTTTGAAATATTTAACGCCGAGGTCATGTTGTACGGATGAATTTCCCTGAGCTGCTGCTTTCTCATACCACTCGACAGCCTTAACCGGATCTCTTTCAACACCATGTCCAAAATCGTACATGATGCCAAGCGTAACCTGGGCTTTTGCATGCCCCTTTCTGGCCAGTGGCTCCAATATAGAAAGTGCCTTTTCGTAATCTTTGGCAAGGTAGGCTTCTCTGCCTTCCTCGAAAGAGGCGGCTGAAACAGCCATAGAAAATATTAAAAATAAAAAGAGTGGAATTAAGTATTTAATCATCATGCGGCGTATTCTCGCATGACAACCCCAAAAAGAAAAATACCCCTTGCAGTTGTTACTGAAAGGGGTATTTGTTGTGGCAGAAAATAACTTTACCAGCCGCCTTTATCCGCAATGATTTCTTTGCACAGTGCATAGATCTCAGGCGCATCCAGAACCTGATCATGGGCTGTAAACAATTGCTCAATACAGCGTTTATGCAGGGCAAGTTTCAATGTTCCAACACCAATCGCACCAAACACCAGTTTGCCGTGATACAACTTACCTTTATCCATCATGTCAATGCCACCAAAACCAAGAGGAGGCGTTGCGTTGGCATCGGACATCATCTGAATCGTTGGATTATCTTTCCACATTTCATAAGGGAGCAGCTCAACACCGGCGGCACCACAGGCCAGCACGATTTGTGCACCTTCCAGAGCGGCCGCCGTTGTTTCAGGATCAGAAGCCTCTGCACCCGTCATTTCAACACCAAAACTGGCACCCATATCAGCACAGGCCTGATCAGCTCTTTCCTTACTACGGGAAGTCAGCACAACATCACAACCTTCCTGTGCCAGCATGACTCCGGCGCGTTGACCAACAGGACCAGTCCCAGCGAGTACAACTGCACGTTTGGCTTTCAGGTTATCTGAAGCATGTTCCAGTAACGCCACCATTGCTGCGGCTGTCGTATTCGAACCATTACTGTCCAGCATGATCGACACACGAAAATCACCAAAAAAGTTCTTTTGTGCCGCCTTAAACAGTTCTTCACCAGCAACCATATTGCTACCGCTGACAAAAATCGCCGTGTGTTTCTTTTCTTTCGGTGGTCGCGTGAAAATCGTACCTTCGATCAATGGAGTCACATTATCGGGGTTGACACCACCATAACCCTGGACATGATCAGCGCCGCCATCATAAGCAACAACAGTATCGAAAACACTTGGCATTGGATCAGTATCCAGATGGAACAACAGGTTCTTAGACATTATTTTGTCCTCATTTTTTTATTGTAGAAGCCTGAACGAAAAGTGACTTCATCATGCTCTTCGCCAGGAGTGATAAGTTTCAACCTCTAAACTTAACCTATCATCACGTTTTCGACAAGTCACAAGATAGACCGTCAAGGGTCTGTGACATATAATTCACCGTTCAACATAGAAATTTTAACAACTGGTGCGGAGGAAAATCGGCCAATGGCAAAAAATCAAACAATACAAGAATTTCTCGACAAACTGGCAAGTAGCGATCCTACACCCGGCGGTGGTGGGGCAGCCGCACTTCTCGGCGCGATGGGAGCGGCACTGACCAGCATGGTCTGTAACCTGACTATCGGCAAAGAAAAATATGCCGATGTCGAAGATGAAATGAAAGCGACACTGAAACAGGCCGAAGAACTACGCGCCAGTCTCACAGACATGATCGCAGCGGATGTCGAAGTTTTTGATAAACTCATGGGATCTTACGGACTGCCAAAAGACACAGACGAAGAAAAAGCGGCCAGAAGTGAAGCCATCCAGGTAGCCTTACGTGAAGCCACAGACGTACCACTCAACTGTGCCCGTGCCTGTGCCGATGTGATCGCTGTCAGCCGATCAGCCGCGGAAAATGGTAACACTAACGTCATCAGTGACGCCGGTGTCTCTGTCATGGCTGCCTACGGTGGATTAAAATCTGCCGCGCTAAACGTCAATATCAATGCAGGAAGTATTAAGGACAAAGCCTTCGCTGA
>JALSSM010000111.1 GCA_026984275.1 Gammaproteobacteria bacterium | reverse complement strand
TTCCTGCTCATCGTATTCATTGTGAATCCTATGGTGAAACACAGGCCATGGCCTCAGAAGGCGATACTGAGAACTATGTCTTTGATCGCCGTGTCTCCATCCAGGTTTCTTTACATTCAGCAACCTGATCGAGAATCCTCATCGCCCTCCAGCCATTTGCCGCCGGTATTCCGGCGGCCTTTTTTAAAAGAGAAGATTTTTATGGGTAACAAACATCATTCTGAACGAACATTGATTCTTAATGGTTTTATTCGTTGTATTCTGGCCTCAATTCTTTCCGGTCTGAGTATTTCTTTGTTATTGAGTCTGATTGTTTTACTGATTTCTAATTCCTCCCTCACTTCCTGAATAAAACTGAAAAAATATTAAACTTTTCCCGTGCCTGAACGATAACCCTTATATCAATAACACCTTGAGATACATAAGTTATGAGCACAATTGTCGGTCAACAGCACACTTCAAATACAGAATCAGGTTTCATCACGGTGATGACGCTTTACATCGAAGATTCGTTGTACGCCATCCCGATTGAAAATGTTGTCAGCCTCAGTAAGGAAACGGATCACATACAAGAATTACCTGTGAAAACGCCTGGATTGATCGGCGTCAGTCATTATCAAGATGCTGTTGTTCCTGTTATCGATATCGCTAAACGTATAGGCGTCAAATCAGGAACCGATGGAAAAAAAGAGCTGATCGATACACTGACCGCAAGAGAACAGGACCATATTGACTGGCTGGATGCACTTGAAAAATCAATTTCCAGCGGTGAAAAATTTGCTAAGGCTCGCGATCCCCACCAATGTGCTTTTGGAAAGTGGTTCGATCACTTTGAAACTCGAAATGAAGCCCTGACTGAGATCCTGGCACAATTTGAAGCACCTCATCGACAGATACATTCGCTCGCCGATAAATTACTGGACATGCGCGATAAAGGTGAAACTGAAGCCGCGCTCAAGGAACTTGAATTTCAACGAATGACCACTTTACGTCGATTACGATCGTTATTCTCTCATGCCCGCGCTCAGTTAAATGAAATGATGCGGCCCATACTCTTATATGTAACACGAGATGGTGTTTCACCCGCCTTTGCTCTGTTGATCGATGAAGTTCATGATGCTTTAACCTATCATCTTAAAGATTGTTATTCCCCGGCTCAGGCTGGCCTGCAGTCATTGATATCAAATGACAAATATATCAAAGCCGTCCTGTCGGATAAAAAACAGTTAAATTCTATTCTATTTGATATCGATAAAATTCTTGAGCCGGATCACATCGCTGCTGTCGAAGAGGCTGCCGCGTAACAACAAAATAGCAGCATGAGCCTTTGTGGTGTTGTTCAGAAGTTTTTGTGAACAAAACTTTGCCTGAAGGTTTTCTTCTGTTTTAATACCCGCCCATGGAACAGGCCAAACAAAAATCCAGTTACGAATTACTCGGTGGTGAACAGGTGCTCAGAGAGCTGGTTGATCGCTTTTACGATCACATGGACAACATACCTGAAGTAAAAACGATTCGTGACTTACATCCAAAGGATCTTCGTAGCGCCCGGGAGAAACTGTTTATGTTTCTGAGTGGTTGGTTAGGCGGTCCTGATCGCTATATTGCCGCATTTGGGCATCCTCGTTTACGTGCTCGTCATTTACCCTTCTCTATCGGTTCAGAAGAGAGAGATCAATGGATGTTATGTATGAGAAAGGCGTTTGAGGAGATGGATATTGACAGTGCTTTTCGGGAACAGTTGTTGTCGGCACTAAACCAGACGGCTACCCACATGATCAACCGTCCCTGACCGGAGATCTGGATCTTTTAATGTCCTCGAAATTTTGAAGAGGGTGACTGACTGAGCTGCCGCGCCTGTTCAACCCAGTTTTCACGCCGGATACGGCCCTGAAAATCGAGTTCCTGATCAAACCGGTCAATGTCACTATCATCCCATGAAGCAATATCTTTAAAACGGGTAATACCCAGTCTGTTCAATTTCTCTTCAAGATAGCTGCCAATACTACCGATCTGTTGCAGATCATCAGCCTGTAAATCAGCAATATTTGTGATCTCTGATCGTTGTTCACTTGTATCTGATGACGTTTTTAATCTTTCTAACTCTTTATCTTTTTTATTTACTTCATCAAATAGCTCCTGCACTCTCGTCTGCAGGCGTGCGATTCTTGAAATGGCCAGTTCTGGTTCGGCATTTCCACTCATGGCCGCCATTTGCAGACCTTCACTGGACAGGGACATTGATTCCAGTTCAGCCAGACGTTTATCTTTAGTGACTAACTCCAGCCGGGCTTTTTCGAAAGCGGAACGTAAGATACTGCTTTGTTCTACAATCTCATCCAGATCATTTTCAAAGACTGAAAGTCTGTTTTTTACAGCATCAAAATCTCGGTTCATTTTCTGCTTCTCCAGCTGTAATTCTTCAACTTTAGCTTCAGCAAGCTGCAATTGTCTATTCGCCTCATCGAGTGATTGATTCAGATCAAGAACCTGTTGTTTGCGATCATTAAACTGATTTTTTGTCTCTGACAGCTCAATTTTCAGCTGCTCAAACTCTGCACTATTTCCAGTTTCGCGTGATCGCTCCTGCTCCAGAGCATCGATCGTGTTATCGAGTTGTTGCTGCGTAAAATCAAGTTTTTTCGTCACATCATGCAATTGGCGGAGTAAGACGACTTCAGCATCTTCAACTTTCCGTTTATAAGACGCTCGTGTAAATAACCAGCCAACAATGATCCCCAACAATGCTGTTCCGATAAAGTACATCAGCAATTCGCCCATGAGATAACTCATAATGATCTGTTCCCCTAGTTTGTCGCTATTTGCAGCCTGTTCTCAATTTGAAATTTTGGTGGAATATTTGCAATCGCCGTTTCAATTGCTTGCCAGGCTTTATTATCCGGCACGATTCCATCAAGTAGTATACTGTTGCCCTGGTAAAGTATCTGTCCCTCCTCTACCCATTGAACAAATGGAATAATCAATGGTAACCCCTGAGAAAACCAGTCAGGTGTGGCAATAACTTTATTGACCGTCACATCAAACAAATGTTCGGGTATATCAATAAACTGTTCAATTTTAGCAAGAATTGCCTGTTTAATCTGAAGATTAGGCACGGAGCCATTAACCTCAACACTACGATGTACTTTCGTGATCAACAATTCAGATTCAGAGACAACCGGGTCTTTCTTTTTAACGGGCCAGAAAGGTCCGTCAGGATGCACCACCTGTACGAAAGGTTGCCGTGTATTTTCTGCTATCGGAAAATCACTCACTGGCTCAGTCATAATACGAGTCTCTACTTGTCGTACACCCGAAAGTTGTCTCACAATGGTCAAAGCTTGTGGAACGAGTCTTTTGGGACCTGATAATAAAACATCACGTCCATTCACATCCACTCTGACTTCAGAAAGATCATCGTCAGCCAGTGCAAGTACGATCTTACCGTGAAGTCGTTGTTCTATTTCAGCGGGTTCATTTCTGAGTCCGGCAGCTATCACGATAAGCAACAACAGAAGTGCAATCCAGCGTGCCAATTTATTTACCCTTGTCAGTTGTTACATTTTGTAAATGTAGCGATTCTGACACACGAAATTATTTTCTTATAGCGATGTAATAGATCTTTACAATTGAGTTTCACAACCCTAAAAATATTTGTATGACTTTTTTGGCCGCAAAACCAAAAATTCCCAGCCCCAGACCAGCGAACAGGATAAATGTACCAAATTTTCCGGCCTGTGATTCTTCAGCCAGTTTGTAGATGATGAAAAGCATATACAAACAAATACCGGTAATGCCAATCGTCAGAGAAATTTCTTCAAATAATTCAATATCCATAGATCAAAATGATAACAGTCCATTTCTCGTAAATACAGTTGACACTCCAGAATGATTAACCTAGAGTTGCGGCCTGCTTGAGGTACCCAGGTAGATGACTGGGTAAAAAAGGGAAGTCGGTCAAAGTCCGACGCTGCCCCCGCAACGGTAGATGAGTTAAACCGGATCAAAATGCCACTGTGTCAATAGCAGACATGGGAAGGCGGTTCGGTAAGGTTAGTCAAAAAAACCGCTCATAAGCCCGGAGACCTGCCTCATAGCATAACAAACCAGGTCGCGGAGGGCGATGGATGGGGCATGTTTCTTTATCTCTGCTTATTCATTT
>JALSSM010000110.1 GCA_026984275.1 Gammaproteobacteria bacterium | reverse complement strand
CGGTTGCTATATTGTTTGATTTGCTGAGAGAGCTTTAAGCTCACGTGATCGATAGCGCGCATAAAAACCTGCACCAAGATAAAGTAAAACACTGAGAAAAATTTCCAATGATGCCAGAAAACGGGTGTCTTCATTATTCCAGCCCACAACTCCGTGGATCATATAAAGCAGCGATACCATACAAATCCATGCATGTGTATAGGGTTTCTTTTTCAGAATTCCGGGCAAGCCAAATAAAAGCGGGAGTCCACCCAATAATAAAACGAAGCTGGTAGCAGAAGTCTTAAGTTGGCTTGGGTTGAGCGTCCAGTAAATTACCAGTGCCAGCAACCCAAAAAAACTGATCAGTGTGGCAAGCCTGGCGATTTTTATTTTACTCATTCCTGTCTTTTCCCCGGCCTTTTTCCAGTTCGGAAGCTGTCAGTGCCAGACGTTTTCCGAGAGCCGTACAAAGTCTTTTTTCTTCATCGGACAGAGGTGTTTGATTGTCTGTTCCGGCAACATGACTTGCACCGTAGGGAGTGCCACCCGACGTGGTCGTGATCAGATCGGATTCAGTATAGGGCAGTCCGATCATGAACATGCCGTGATGAAAGAGAGGCAACATCATACTGAGCAAAGTTGATTCCTGCCCACCATGCAAACTTGCTGAAGATGTAAAAACGGCGGCCGTTTTTCCTGCCAAGGCTCCAGACAACCAGAGTTCTGTGGTCGTCTCAAGAAAATATTTCATTGGTGCAGCCATATTGCCAAAACGTACCGGACTACCAAGTGCCAGGCCATGACATTGCTTTAGATCATCAAGACTGGCATAAACGACACCAGAGTCTGGAATTGAATCTTCACTGGCTTCTGTAACGGTTGAAACAGAGGGTACTGTTCGCATAACAGCTTCGCAATCTGAAACTTGCTCAACACCTCTGGCCACATAACGAGCCATCTCTGCAACGTTGCCGTGACGGCTGTAATAAAGAACCAGTATTTTTATCATTTAGAGTATTTCGAGTACGGATTCGGGTGGTCGGCCTATGGCCGCTTTACCACCAGAAACCACAATCGGACGTTCGATCAGGATCGGGTGTTCAACCATCGCTTCAATCAGCTGATCATCACTGAGACTTTTATCAGCAAGATTGTTTTCTTTATATACCTTTTCACCTTTACGCATCAGTTCGCGTGGTGAAAGTCCCAGCATGGATAACAGGTTTTTTATCGTTGCAGCATCAGGCGGAGTCTTCAAATATTCAACGACCTCAAATTCAACACCTTTATCTTCCAGTAGTGCAAAAGTTTGTCGAGATTTAGAACAACGGGAATTATGATAGATTGTAACGCTCATTATGTTCTTCTCCATTAATTATTAATATGGCAATAAAACAGATCGTCCTGATCTATTTTATTGGCGCCTGTGAAATACTGGTGCAACTGCGCGGAGTTGCTTGTATTTCACTTCGCTTACATTGCCTGCGCCAATGGTGACACATCCCTGTACCATATAATTAACCCGTAAATCTTTATTGCCGGGTTAATTATGTGTTTTAATTATTCTAATATGAATTCTATTCCAGCGCAGATTATATCCAAATTTGATGAACTAAAGGATTTTTTGATCTTCGTTAAAAAGCATTTTACGGGTGATCACTGCGTTCGCACAGCCGCGGCTCTGTCTTATACCTCGTTATTATCACTGGTGCCTTTAATGGCGGTGATGTTTTCTACTCTGACGGCCTTTCCTGTTTTCCAGGGTCTGGAAAAGGATATTGAAACTTTTATTTTTAATAATTTTGTACCGGCGTTAGGTGAGACGGTACAAACCTATATCCATGAATTTAGTGCTAAGGCCTCCAGTTTACGTGCGGTGGGGATCAGTTTTTTATTCATCACGGTTTTACTGATGATGAACACCATAGAAAATGCATTCAATGTGATCTGGCGGGTACGAACCAAAAGAAAGCCAGCCACCCGATTTATGACTTACTGGGCGATCCTGACACTGGGGCCATTTTTATTGGGAGCGGGATTCGTGGCAACCTCTTATCTGGTTTCGCTACCAATTTTCAGTGAGGTTGATCAGACACTGGGACTCAAGCGCAAGTTTTTGGTTTTTATTCCATTCCTGATGTCGACAGTGGCTTTTTTTCTGATCTACCGGCTCTTGCCGAACAGAACTGTTTCAACAAAAAGTGCGATCATCGGTGGGCTTGTTGCCGGTGTTCTTTTTGAAATTGCGAAACGCCTGTTTGCTTATTATGTTGTGCATTTTCCCAGTCAGCAGGCAATTTATGGTGCCTTTGCAACCATTCCAATCTTTTTACTCTGGATCTATCTTTCATGGTTGATCATTTTACTGGGAGCTGAGATCACGCGCTGCCATATGATTTACCACCGTTATGTGGGCAGGGTCGATGACGGGAAAAGAAATTTATTTGTTGACGCCTACCGGATCACCGGGCGGTTATGGAAGGGGCAGATTAGTGGTAAGCCCTGCACTGTTTCTGATCTGCTGGTTTATGAGCCGGATATGAATGATGATCGTGTCTATGAAATATTACGTGCATTACGGGAATCTGGCTGGATACAACGAACCGAGGAGGGCGGCTGGGTATTGCTGCGTGACCTCGGCAAAGAAACATTGTTGAGTTTGTATCAGGCACTTCCCGGTGGTTTGCCACTAACAGATAGTGATCTGATCAGAGATGATGTCTGGAATCAGAAGCTATATAACGAACTGGGGAAAGCTTTTGGAAGTCTGAAAGTGTCGATGAAAACGCCTCTGAACTCTTTATATCAATAAATGAAAACATAAGCTGATGTCAGAGACTGAAAGTTTATCAATGTAATTTTGAATTGATAAATTCACCGATTGATTCTGCATCAACATGGCTACTTTCAGTATCCAGACGACCCTTGTATTCAAACTGACCAGCATCCAGACCACGATCACTGATTACCAGACGATGCGGGATCCCGATCAGTTCCAGATCATTAAACATGACTCCGGGGCGTTCTTTGGTGTCGCAGAGCAGGACATCAATTCCCGTCTGGATCAGATCAGCATAAAGCCGTTCTGCTGCCTCTTTTACACGTTCTGATTTGTGTGCATTAACTGGGACGATGGCCAGTTGAAATGGGGCGATCGCTTCTGGCCAGATAATACCAGACTCATCATTATTCTGTTCGATGGCAGAAGCAACAATTCGGGAAACACCAATCCCATAACAACCCATAATCAGATCGACCGCCTTACCATTTTCGTCCAGACAATTCGCCTTCATACTCCTGCTGTATTTATCACCTAGCTGGAAGATATGCCCCACCTCAATACCTCTGGCAATCTTGATGGTTCCCTTGCCGTCAGGACTGGCCTCGCCTTCTTCGATATTTCGTATGTCAGCAACGACCGGTTCCGGCAGATCGCGGCCCCAGTTAACACCGCTGAGATGTTTGCCATCTTCATTTGCGCCACAAATAAAGTCAGCAACGACGGCGGCAGAATGATCAACAATGACGGGTATATTAAGCCCAACAGGACCAATTGAACCCACAGAACAGCCAACTACCTGTCGGACTTTTTTTGCATCAGCAAAACGGAAAGGTGTTTCAACTTGATCGAGTTTTTCAGCCTTGATTGCATTGAGTTCGTGATCGCCACGCAAGACCAGCGCGACCAATGTATCGTCAACACCCTCAACAATCAGAGTCTTCAGACACTGTTTATGGTCTATGTTCAGGAATTTGCAAACCTCTTCAATGCTATGCTGATCAGGTGTATCAACGCTGCTCATTTCTTCTGTCGCTTCAGCACGAGCCTGGTCAGGAATCGGAGCGGGTGTCAGTTCTACATTGGATGCATAATCACTTTCGGTACTGAAGGCAATGTCATCCTCACCTGACTCGGCCAGAACGTGAAATTCATGTGAGGCACTACCACCAATATTGCCTGTATCTGCTTCAACAGCACGAAATTTCAACCCAAGCCGATTAAAGATCCGGGTGTAGGTGTCAAACATAACCTGATAGGTTTCTTCCAGTGATGCCTGATTCAGGTGGAATGAATAGGCATCTTTCATCAAAAACTCACGTGCACGCATGACACCAAATCGAGGACGGATCTCATCGCGAAACTTGGTCTGGATCTGATAGAAGTTGGCCGGCAGTTGTTTGTAGCT
>JALSSM010000109.1 GCA_026984275.1 Gammaproteobacteria bacterium | reverse complement strand
TACTGTCAAACGCTTAAGAAAAGAAATTGAACCTGTTTCTATTGCCGGGTTCATGCGATTTCTTTTTTCCTGGCAACATCTTACTCCAGACAGCCAGCTTGAAGGGGCTGACTCTGTTTACGTTGTCCTTGAACAACTTGAAGGGTTCATCGCACAGGCAAGTTCATGGGAAAATTCAATCTTACCGGATCGGATTCGACACTATCAGCCCGACTGGCTTGATCAGAGTTGTCTATCGGGGCGTTTCACATGGGTTCGAGGAATTAATAAGCATCTCTCGTCAAGCGGCAAAGCGAATAGTTTAAAGAGCATGCCAGTCGCCTTCATACAACGAAAAAATACCCGCAAATTGACTTCGTATTGGCATTCCAGAAAGGATCCTTCAGAATTGTCTGTTCAGGCACAACAGATAGTCAAGCACCTTAAGCAGAACGGAGCCTGTTTTCATGATGACCTTTTCCGCGAATTCGGGAATTTACAGACTTTATTTGATAGCATCCTCAGTGAACTGATCAGCCAGGGCATGATCACTTCAGACAGCTTTTCCGGCTTAAGAAGATTCCTTCGCCCCGCACAGCAATCAAAACGTCTTCAAAGAGCAAGAAGACGTTCTCCATCTCGATTTAATGATCATCCTCTGATCGGTCGTTGGTCCGTTGTTACCCCAGTAACGGATGACGTAACTGATGCAACACCGGAGCAAATAGAAACGATAGCGATGACGCTTTTGAAACGTTATGGGGTTATTTTTCGTCGTCTGGTTGATCGTGAAGGAGGACTTCCTCCCTGGCGCGATCTACTCATGTGTTATCGACGACTGGAGGCACAAGGAAAAATTCGAGGAGGACGTTTTGTCAGTACTGTCAGTGGTGAGCAATTTGCACTACCCGAAGCGATAGGAAGTCTCCGATCTGTACGATCCCGCCAACCTGGAGATCAGCTAATCTCAATTTGTGCAGCTGATCCATTAAATTTGACCGGAATTCTTTTGCCAGGAATACGCATACCTTCACAGGGGACGAATCGAATTGTTTTCCGTGATGGTATCGCGGTTGCCGCGAAAAAAGGACTGGAGATTAAATTATTGCAGGAAAGCAATTCTGCAGATGAATGGAAAATTAAGAATGCCTTATTAAACACTAAATGATAACAATCATTGAATTGAAACCAACAAGACAATTCCTCTGCTTGTCTTACCGTCTCAAAGTTCATAGATTGCTACCAGAACGTACATCCAGAGGCAAATGGTTTACAAAACCAGGTATTTCTGGCCTGATTATTGCTTTTACTTTTAACAGATAATAACAATTGAAAAACAAGAAGATTGATCATGAAATAATTCCAAAGGAACCAGATTGAAGCTACAAGCCAAAATACTTTTTATTCTTGCCCCCATCGTGATAATACCGCTGTTGCTGGTAGGCTGGCTTACCTATTCCGAAATAACAACAAACACAAGACAACATGCTCTGAAAACACTTGAGGTTCTTTCAGAGGAAACATCAAAGAACCTGAAAATTCGGATTGAAGAAACAGAAGGCGTTGCCAGAATTCTGACGAATTCCAAATTACTGGATAAATTTATTCAGAGTTCCAATATCTATGAAAAATATAATGTCCTAATGCCAAACCTGGTTGAAATATTTAAACATTATATTTATGTCTATCCAGAAATAGTGTCCATCAGGATCCGAAATGCAAGTGGGTCTAATGTCTTAAATGTGCCAGAAGATGGGGAGATTTCAATAAAAGAGCTTAAAATTGATACAACTTCATTACATACAGACACGACTTCTTTCATCTATCAGGATGATCGACATCCACTTTTCATTAGAACCATAAAGCTCTATTACCATAATGATACGACTGCCCATAAGAAATCACTTTTTGGTTATCTGGATATCATCTCTTCAATGTCTACCATTGACTCTGTTATTGAAAAATCCTTCAAAGAAGAATATGGCGTGATCTTTTTTACGGATAAATTTGGTAACGTTCTTCGTCAGGCATCGGATATTGGCTTATCAGAATCGTCTGAACTGCCTGAGATACAGCATATCATCAATGAAGAAAATGGATTACCTCCACAGAAAATTGAGTTTCTTGGCCATACTTCTTATATTCAAGGACTAAAGGTACATCAGAATTTGTACATGCTCAGTCTGCTCACTCATCAGCAGATCATTGAAAACAGCAAGTCCTATTTTTTACGCATGGCAAGTATTGTCGGGATCTGTATCTTCCTGTTCGCGATTGTGGGGTTCCTGTCTTTAAAATATATGCTGATCAAACCTCTGCAACAACTGGGGACAGTCGCCCAGGATATTGGTCAGGGGAATCTCGGTTTTACGCTTGAAATCGAAAATAATGATGAGCTGGGAGAATTATCGAAATCATTAAAGGAAATGAGCAGAAACCTTAGACAATCAAACGAACAAATACGATATTTTGCCTACCATGATAGTTTGACGAAGCTCCCTAACCGCTTAATGTTTGGAGAGTATCTGGGGCATGCACTTGCTCATGCAAGACGACATCATCAGGCATTAGCATTGATGTATCTGGATCTGGATGACTTTAAAGTCATTAATGATACCCTTGGCCATCAGGCAGGTGATGAGGTTTTACAAGAACTTTCGAGCAGATTATCCGATTGCATACGTGCAGAAGATTACCTGGGTCGAACCTCTTCAACAAAACGCTCAGAGACAGAAACCGTGGCTCGTTTAGGAGGTGATGAATTTATCATTTTCCTGCCTGACATCAATAGTCCTT
>JALSSM010000108.1 GCA_026984275.1 Gammaproteobacteria bacterium | reverse complement strand
ATCTTTATCGTCGCGGATGGCATTGACGATCAATTCGGCCATTTGTGCGACATCGCGTAAGCCAAGGTTCAAACCCTGAGCGGCATTTGGATGAATGGTATGAGCGGCATTTCCGAGAATGGCAAAACGTGGTCCGGTCAGCTGTTTCGCCTTGATCAAACGCATGGGATAAGGTCGACGTTGTCCCATTTTGACGAATTTTCCGAGTCTGTGGCCAAATCGTTTTTCCAGTTGTTGCAGGAAATCTTTTTCTTCCAGATGCATAATCGCTTCTGCCTGATCAGTTTTTGTTGTCCAGACAACAACGCAACGTTGATCAGAAGAGGGCAGTAGTGCCAGCGGGCCCGTTGATGTGAACCGTTCGAATGCTGTGTTGTTGTGGGGCATCTCCGGACTGACATTGGTGACGATAGCCGTCTGATCATATTCTTTCGTTTCTGTGCCGACACCGAGCATTTCACGAACGTGTGAAAACCCACCATCGGCGGCGATCAACAACTGAGTGGTGACTGTTCGGATATGATCAGCTTCTTTGATCTCAACCTGAAGTTGATCAGGTTTGTTTTCAATCGAGATGATCGATGCCGGACAGATAAATTCGGTATTGTCAGCCGTGGTGACTGACTCCTGAAGAACATGGCCTAATGCTCGTCCGATCACAATATGACCCAGCTGTTCAACACCGAGTTTTTCTGCAGAAATTCGAGTTGCTCCAAAGTGTCCACGATCGGTGACATGGATATTTTTGATCGGTGTGGCTTCTGCTTTGAGATCATCCCACAGACCAATGCCTTGCAGAATTCGTTGCGAAGCAGGTGCAACGCCCAGTCCTCGATCATCATAACTGGGTTGAACATCGGCACTGGTTGGAACGGCTTCGATCACCCCTATCTTTAGCGGCTGATCACGCAGGGCTGTGGCTAACCCTGCGCCAACAAGGCCGCCACCGACGATCAGACAGTCGAAATCAGTTTGATGTTTTCTCATTGCTGTTCATAATGGCTTCTATCTCCGCCACGGTTTTGGGTGCATCTTTGCTGAGAATATCATGCCCGGTTTTTGTTACCAGAACATCATCTTCGATTCGGATCCCGGTATTCCACCATTTTTTTGCAACGCCGCGGGATTGTTCCGTGATATAAAGGCCCGGTTCAACCGTCAGTACCATGCCCGGTTCCAGCATACGCCATTCACCATCGACTTTATAATCGCCTACGTCATGTACATCCATGCCCAGCCAATGCCCGGTACGGTGCATGTAGAAACGTTTGTAGGCTTCGTTTTTGATTAACGTTGGCAGGCGACCTTTTAGAATGCCGATCTCTTTTAAACCCATCGTCAATTCACGAATGGCTGCATCGTGTGGATCGTTCCAGTAGTTTCCTGGCTGAACTTTTTCAATCGCGGCTTCCTGAGCTTTCAGAACAATTTCATAGAGTATTTTTTGTTCTTTACTAAAGACGCCATTGATCGGAAAAGTTCGGGTGATGTCGCTGGCGTAATAGTCATGCTCTGCTCCAGCATCAATGAGTAGCAGATCGCCATCGTTGAGCGCATCAGAGTTTTCGGTGTAATGAAGAATACAGCCATTGGCTCCGCCGCCCACAATCGATGGATAGGCTGGCGACCGACATCCCTGTTTCATAAACTCATGTAAGAGTTCGGCTTCAATCTGGTATTCCTTCATGCCCGGGCGGCATTGTTTCATGGCACGGGCATGTGCTTTTGCCGAGATCTTTGCTGCACGACGCATGGCCTTGATCTCACCACGACTTTTAAACAGACGTAATTCGTGCAGGGCATGTCCCAGCGAGATAAATTCTTCTGGCGCAGTGACGCCTGTGCGAGCCTTTCCACGAACCTGGTTGACCCAGCCCTGAACGCGCTGATCAAATTCTGGATCAGTGCCCATATTGTAAAAAACACGATCTTTATTTTCGATCAGGCCGGGCAATATTTCGTCAATATCGGCGATCGGAAATGCATCGTCAGCATCATAGTATTCAATGGCTTTTTCAAGTCCGGCACGTCGCCCGTGCCATGTTTCCATTTCAGGATCTTTTTCACGACAAAAGAGAATAAACTCACCATGTTGTCGATCAGGGATCATAACCGCGACAGCTTCTGGTTCTGGAAAACCGGTTAGGTAATAAAAATCACTATCAGGACGATACGGGTATTCCACATCATTATTACGGCTGCGTACCTGTGAGGCTGGCAGGATCGCGATACTACCGATGTTCATGATGTCCATCAGACGTTTACGTCGTCTTGTAAACTCTTTTCTTTCCATCTAATGTTGAGTCCTGTTTTCAAAACTGGTTGGAGTCGCCGGACGAATCTCTTCACGAAATACCAGCACACCAACACGGATGTATTCTACCAGTTCCATGTAGTAATGTTCTGCATCTTCATCTTCGGACTCTGTATCAAGTCGACCAATTTCTCGAATGTCAGTCATAAACTCTTCAGCACTCTCAGGAAGTTCTTTTGAGTCGTGTAGTCCACTGACTCCAACGCCATAAAGGAATCCTTCGCACCATGACGAGAGTGCTTCGAGACGTTCTTGCAAAGGTGCATCATCCGAAGGTAATAACAGGGTCATACCACCCGACTCCGGGTTAAATCCCAGCGCTGTCATTTCCTGAACTTCGGCCAGATCAGCATCAAGACTTGATCGATAACTTGCTTGTGACTCTGATTGTGATTGATCAAGAATAAAATCCATCCAGGCGTTAATGTCCAGTTGTGAAGATAGACATAGCATGCCACACAAAGCACCTTGCGCTTCCGATGGATAAATCGTTGAACCTGAATTTTCAAGTGTGGATTCAAGTTGGTAATATAGTGCATCAGTCATGTTGGTTTTTCAGGGAAATTGTTGTGTAATGTATTGAGTGCGAACTGTATCAGAAACGATGACGTGAAGCCTATAATTTTTAGACTGAGTTCGTCAGGAAAATGATTTATAGAGACTGTTGTTAATAGAATTTGACCCAATAGATCTTGACCGATTTGTTGTGTAGTTCTATATTTGACGTCTACTCTAAGTGGAATAGAGACAAATGGCCAAGAAAAACCAGAAAAATAACAATAATAATGAATCTATTGATCTCTCTGCGCTAGAATCAAAAGTTGATCAGCTGATTGAAACCGTTAACAATCTGACAGTAGAAAATGAGGCCTTACGTCAGCAACAGGGGGCGTTAGCCATTGAGAGAGCGGATCTGATTGAAAAAACAGAACTTGCCCGAACCCGGGTTGAAGCAATGATTTCACGTCTTAAATCTATGGAAGCTCGTTCATGAGTGAAGAACAAAAACCAGTGACAGTCAATATCCTTGATAAAGAATATACCGTTGCCTGTACCGATGATGAGCGCGAGGCGCTTCACAATTCAGTTGAATTTCTGAATGGAAAAATAAAAGAAGTCCGCAGTAACGGTAAAGTTGTTGGCAGTGAGCGTATTGTTGTTATGGCTGCGCTGAATATTGTGCATGAGTTTCTTGAGCATCAGAATAGCAATGAAGTTCCAGACAATATCCAGGATACGATCAGACGCGTTCATGACAAAATATCAAACGTACTTGTCGACCCGGCTGACCAACCTTAACCCTCTCCTGCTAATCAAAACTTTCGCTTTATTTGAGCTGGATCAGTATTAAACTTGATATAAGTTAATTTGTGACACAGCTCGCGTAATATGGCTTTCATCCTGAGTGAATTAGGTCTATGCTTTAGTACAAGACATTCTCTGCGGTATGCGTCAGCAGCCCAGGTATTCTTGAGCCTATACTCTTATTTTTGGGACAGAACTGTTGGGTGATGTTGTGCAGGGCCACCTTGGGGTGGCAAGCCTGATTCGCCCGGGGAAGTTCCTCGATTGAACCCTCGGTTCAAGTCGAAGGACTGTAACGGTACTGTGGAGGATGTCGCTTATTTAATGATTGAATCAATCAATATCTGACTAAACATTAAACCGGAAGTGGATGACATCGCCATCCTGGACAATATAGTCTTTACCTTCCAGCCGCCATTTACCTGCTTCCTTCGCTCCCTGTTCACCATTGCAGGCAATAAAATCATCGTAAGCCATTAATTCTGCCCGGATAAAGCCTCGCTCAAAATCTGTATGTATTACACCGGCGGCCTGAGGAGCGGTTGCGCCGACTTTTACAGTCCATGCCCGTATTTCCTTTACACCTGCAGTGAAGTAGGTCTGAAGGTTCAGAAGGGAATATCCTGCACGGATAATTCGGTTCAACCCAGGTTCTTCGAGCCCAAGATCATCCAGAAATTCCTGTTTGTCTTCTTCATCAAGACTGGCAATTTCAGATTCTATCGCCGCACAAACAGGGACGACAGATGCTCCCTCTGCATTCGCATATTCTATCAGTTGATCAAGGAGAGGATTATTCTCTGCACCATCTTCAGCAATATTGGCAACATAGAACATGGGTTTGGCCGTGATCAGGTGAAAGTTTTTCAGAATAGCTTTTTGATCGTCACTTAGATCCATAGCTCTGATCGGTTTTCCTTCGCCAAGCCAGGCTTCCATAAATTCCAGGAACGCTATTTGAGCTTTGGCTTCCTTGTCACCACTACGGGCTTTTTTATGGAGTCTTTCAAGGCTTCGTTGAACTGACTCCAGATCGGCCAACGCCAGTTCAGTGTTAATTGTTTCTATATCAGAGACAGGATTGATTTTGCCATCAACATGAATAACATTGTCATCTTCAAAGCAACGCACGACATGAGCAATCGCATTGGTTTCACGGATGTGAGAAAGAAACTGATTACCAAGACCTTCGCCTTTAGAGGCTCCTGCGACCAGTCCGGCAATATCCACAAACTCCATTGTGGTGGGTATTTTCTTTTGTGGATGAACAATTTCTGCCAGTTTTTCTATTCTCGGATCAGGAACCTCAACAATGCCAACGTTAGGATCAATTGTACAGAATGGATAATTTTCTGCATCGATCCCTGCACTGGTGAGTGCATTGAACAAGGTTGATTTGCCTACGTTTGGTAAGCCGACGATGCCACATTTAAATCCCATGCTGTCTAATCCTGATCCTTTTTTCTATGGAGTTCGTTCATCACTTTTTGTAAGTTGCCTGAGAGAATATCAGGCATGGCCTCCAGTGAGCGTGCAATCGCATTCTGGATTTCCATCTCTTCTGATGCCGTAGGTCGATTAAGTACGTACTTACTCACGTCTGATCCTGAACCTGGATGACCAATACCAATCCTCAGACGTAGATATTTATCAGAGCTGAAACGCGTTGTGATATCCCGGAGTCCATTATGTCCACCATGACCTCCGCCTTCTTTTAACCTGACCATGCCAGTGTCCAGATCGAGGTCGTCATGGACAACAAGAATTCCCTCAACCGGGATCCGATAAAAAGACGCCACTGCCCCAACACTTTGTCCACTTCGGTTCATAAAGGTCGTTGGTTTTAATAACCAGCTATCATGATCATCAGTTTTCAACCTTGCTGTTTCACCGAAAAACTTCGACTGAGGCTGAAAAGTGGCTCCGGACATTTTTGACAGCTCATCTAATAGCCAAAACCCGACATTGTGTCGGGTTTGAGCGTATTCAGAGCCGGGGTTACCGAGTCCAACAATCAGTTCAATGTGAGCAGGCATCTGTTGCGACAGCTTTGGATACCAGGGAGGGAGGTTTTATTCCCCTTCACCTTCAGCTGTATCATCACCTTCTGCTGCTGCGCCTTCTTCACCTTCTGCCTCATCGCTGGCAACCGCGTCTTCTTCAACAGGAGCCGCTTTACGGACATGGACAGAGGCAACAGGTTGAGACTCATCTCCACCATGTAACAGGGCGTTAATTTCAACCTCTTCAGGCATGACAAGATCAGATAAATGAATGGTTTGATCTATTCCGACTTCAGCCATATCAACTTCGATATACTCAGGAAGGTTAGATGCCAGACAGCTAACTTCCAGATCACTCATATGATGACTGATCGCACCACCATCCTGTTTAACACCGATACAGGTTTCTTCATTAATAAAATGAAGAGGAATCGTCATGGTCAGTTTGTGTGTCTTATCAATACGTAACAGATCAAGATGCATAATCCTGTTTTTTGCAGGATGACGTTGCATATCTTTCAATACAACACTTTCTTCCTTGCCATCCAGATCCAGAGACAGGACAGATGAATAAAAGGCTTCGTTAAGAAGTTGTTTTTCCAGCTCAGAATGTTTCATCTGGAAAGAAACAGGATCTTTCCCTGCCCCGTAAATGATGCCTGGAACCAGGCCAGCATGACGCAGGCGGCGGCTCGCACCTTTCCCCAGATCATCACGCTTTTCAGCAATAATAGTATAGTCACTCATGTGAAACTCCAGTTAATAAAAAAATACACAAACCCGCGACCAGGTTCGTGTGCTTATTGTTTGATCCCCGACCTGAAAGCCCGGTTAATCAACAAACATTGAGCTGAGTGATTCACCAGAACTAATTCGGCTAATACTCTCAGCTAGTAATCCGGAAATGCTCAATTGTCTGATACGATCACAGGCTTCGGCGCGTTCCGAGAGCGGTATTGTATCTGTTACAACGAGTTCGTCCAGTTTTGAATTTTCTATATTGTCCATCGCCCTTCCAGATAAGACAGGGTGTGTACAATAAGCGACGACTTTCTGTGCGCCATAACCCTTTAAAGCGCCTGCTGCCTGGCAGAGTGTACCCGCCGTATCGACAAGGTCATCAATGATCACACAGGTTCTTCCTTCCACATCACCAATAATGTTCATAATCTCTGCAACATTGGCTTTAGGGCGACGTTTGTCGATGATAGCAAGATCCGCATCATCAAGTCTTTTTGCCAGCGCCCTTGCGCGAACCACACCACCCACGTCGGGTGAGACAACCATCAGATCAGGGTATTTATGTTTCCAGACATCACCCAGTAAAACCGGTGATGAATAAACATTATCCAATGGCATATCAAAAAATCCCTGGATCTGATCAGCATGCAGATCGACAGTCAGAACACGATCCGTTCCAACAGCACTGATCATGTTTGCCACCACTTTTGCCGTGATTGGTACACGGGCAGAGCGGGGGCGTCGGTCCTGTCTGGAGTAACCCAGATAAGGGATGACAGCCGTGATACGCTGAGCTGAAGCTCGTCTCAGTGCGTCGATCATGACGAGTAATTCCATCAAATTGTCATTCGTTGGAGCACAAGTAGGCTGAATGACATAAATATCACGGCCACGAACATTATCGCCAATTTCGACCATAATTTCGCCATCACTGAATTTATCGACAGTAGCCCTGCCGAGTGGAAGCTTTAAATGAGAGGCGATTGCCTGTGATAACTTCGGATTTGCATTTCCCGAAAATACCATCATTGATGAAAGTGACACAGCATCCCTCACAAACAAAACTATAGAAAATGGCTGGGGCGGCAGGATTCGAACCTACGAATGCTGGGATCAAAACCCAGTGCCTTACCGCTTGGCGACGCCCCAATTATTTTAGTGAACCCTTTACTCAGGCTCTTTGGCCAGCCGATCCAGCAAAGGTGATCGGTTTAACCCTTTTACAACATACCCAGACCACTGCTCGGGCAATGAGTCCGCCTTTTTTTGTGCTGTGTTTTCATCAGGATATGGGCAGAAAACACACGCACCTGTTCCGGTCAGCCTTGCCTGACTATCCAGCCCAAACCAGTCAAAGACTTTTTCGACTTCAGGATAGTGGCTACGAACAACTGATTCACAGTCATTTTGGCCACCCCCGGCAACAAAGGTGTGCATTTTGATGGGAGTTGTATCCCGTGTCAATTGTGAATTTGAAAAGATTTCGGCGGTAGAGATATGAATACCTGGGTGTACCAGCAAATACCATGGAGTTTTGGCTGCAAAAGAGTGTAATTTTTCACCAATTCCTTCTGCCCAGGCCGTGTGCCCATGTATAAAAAATGGCACATCTGCTCCCAATTCCAGACCAATTTTAGCAAGCTCCTGCTTTGGTAAGTTCAAACCCCAGAGTTTATTTAATGCAACCAGGGTTGTTGCTGCATCTGAACTACCACCACCAATGCCACCACCCATTGGCAGTCTTTTATCAATACTAATATCAACACCAAAGCGAGTATTGGTGGCTTCGCGTAGTTTTAGTGCCGCTTTTACGATCAGATCATCAGTTTCTTCGACACCAGGAATTTCAGTACAACGTCTTATTGTATTGTCACTACGAATATCAAACCAGAGTTCATCACAGAGATCGAGAAATTGAAACAGGGTTTGCAACTCATGATAGCCATCTTCACGACGGCCAGTAATATGAAGGAACAGATTTATTTTTGCAGGAGCTGGCCAGGGGGTATCAATCATGGAACTATTTTTGTGTTGAGATGATCCATTTGTTGACAACCATCTTCATCCTGAGATGCTTATTTTCCATAGTCAGCTTTGTTGGCAGGTAATACCCATCTTGATGAATATATCTGGAGATTTTAATCTTCCAGCCTGCCTGTTTTAATGCTATCAGACGTTCATTTTTGTCCAGGATAATGTCCCGATCAGGATCATCAGGATAAGGGAGTCCTCGCAACCAGTAATTAAGTCCACTGACAGGCAATTTGAACCCCAGTGCCTGCTTCATCAGGGTCTCCGGGTCTTTCGCACTTTGCTCTGTATTATCAGGCAGGCGAATCGATACTTTTTCAGGACTTCCCGTGAGAAGATAAATGCCCTGGCTGAACGGCGCACTGAACCGCAGCTGATATGATTGGCCCTGTTGTTTCCAACGGATGCTGGAGCTGAAACCCTCCTCTTTGGTTTGTATGAAGATCCGGCTATCCATTTGCCAGTTTTTAAGTCCGGACAAATGAGCCTTATGTTGTTCCCATTGTTTAAATTCTGAAACGGGTTGAGTAGAGGGTGATAAAGTTGTGCAACCTGTCAGAACCAACAGGGAAATGATTAGCAAGAATATTTTCATGAATTATTGTTCTTGATTGTGAGTCATGAATCCGAAATTTTGATTTATGGCTTCAGTCGTTTCAATACTTCAAGCAGTTTTTCATCTTCAGGGGTCGTTTTCAAGGCACTATTTAAAACTTCCCGGGCTTCTTTTTTGTCACCTTTGACCCATAAGACCTCACTGAGATGGGCAGATACTTCTGGATCATCATTCAACTCCTTTGCCCGTTTCAGGTACTTTATTGATTCATCCAGGCGACCCAGTCGATAGAGAACCCAACCCATGCTGTCGAGGATGTAGAAATTATCAGGGCTCAGATCCAGTGCTCTTTTGATATAGCCGTAAGCTTCCTGGTAGCGATTTGTACGATCAGCAAGTGTATAACCAAGTGCATTCAACACATCTGCATTTTTGGGATCATTCTCAATAATCGTTTTGAGATCCTTTTCCAGTAAATCGATTCTTCCCATTTTTTCGGCCAGCATTGCACGGCTGTACAACAGATCAGGATCATTTCCATCCCCTATAGCCTGGTCATAAATGGCTTTTGCCTCTTCGAGTTTTCCTTCCTCGATCAGGATCTCAGCTTTGACTCGAACAAGTTGCAATTCCTGTTTATGATTCTGAGGTTGGATTTTGGCAAGCGTTGCTTTTGATTCATCGAGTTTCCCCAGCCGGGCTTTCGCAACAGCGATCTTGATTTGTGCATCAAAATAGTGGGGGCTGCTGTTGTCGATGGCTTTATGCCACTTAATCGCTTCTTCGAAGTTTTTTTCAAATTCCGCAATCTGGCCCAGATAATAACTGGCTTCATTAACCAGAACCTGCTTTTTGATCAGATATTTGAACTGTTCTTTTGCTTCTCTGGAATGATTTGTCTGAAGATTCATCAATCCCAGGGCATAATGAGCATCGGTATTTTCTGGATTCGAAACAGTCAGAGCCTTAAACTCCTCACGTGCTTCATCATAACGGCCTAGATCAGCCAGCATTCGAGCATGTGCAATCTTTAAATTGAAATCATCAGGATTCTTTTCCAGCAGGCTTTCCAGATATTTGAAAGCCGCTTCTTTATCACCTTCTTTTTCGAGAATGCTGAGATAAACAAGCTGGTAGTTTTGTTCTTCAGGTGCGAGTTTTGTTACTTTTTCGATGATTTCTGCAGCTTTCTCAGTATCGCCAGCACGTAAAGTGAGCAGGCCATAGGCGAACATCGCTTCGGCATTGTCCTGACGACTGGCCATCAGTCTATCCATGACTTTAAAAGCTGTTCCCTTATCTTCTGGACGATTCAGGAAATTTGCCAGCATTTGCATGGTTTTTCCTGTCTCTTCAGGATGTTTCTTCAGAACCTGTTCCAGTTCCTGAACAGCTTCATCAGGGTTATTGTTACGGATAAACATGGCCGCCAGAATCTGATGTGCTTCCATATTGTCAGGTGCATATTTTACCCACAAGTGTGCGGCTTCCAATGCTTCCTTGTCTTTGCGTGCATAAATCATAATTCGCGTAGCACGTTCAGCCAGGGCAGGGTCTTTCACCTGTTTTGCCAGTTCCATATAATTTTTGATCGATAAATCCAGCTCACCACGCTGACCGGCGATTTCAGCCACCATTAATTTATACAGGATATCTTCTGTCAATCCCGATGGGGCTACTTTGTTTGGCTGTTGTTCTTCAGGTAAGTAAATTGTTGTTGTCTCAGATGGCTCTGAAGATGTCCCTGCTTCATTTGTGGTTTGTAAGCTGCTGCATCCTGAAATAAACAGCAAGGAAAAGGAAAGGGCTGTGATCAGTCTTTTAGCCGGTGTCCGTTTAATAAAAATCATTTTCATATTTAGTAATATCGATTGTGTAATATCTTTCGGTGACAAGGTAAACTATCTATTATGGATTGCAAGGATATTAACTAAGTTCAAATATTGGAGCCATTTTTTTACTTCATGCAAAACATATACCTTAAATAACATTTCCGTAATTGCCAAAATTCATGTCACTGTCTGTCTTCGGAGTCAATCATAACACTGCACCGGTCTCTATTCGTGAGAAAGTCGCTGTTAATTCTGAAAAGCTGAATCATAGCCTGAAGAATCTGCTTGAGCAGGATGGTATCGAAGAGGCTGTCGTTCTTTCGACCTGCAACCGTACTGAGGTGTATTGTTCATTTATAAATGACAAGCACAATGATGTTGCCATGGGCTGGATGCATCAATATTTCGAGCTTGAACAGAAGGATCTCAAGCCTTATCAATTTGTACTGCATGAAGCTGATGCCGTCCGGCATTTATTTCGTGTTGCCTGTGGACTGGATTCTTTGGTTCTGGGAGAGCCACAGATCCTTGGCCAGTTAAAAGAAGCCTACCGTAGTGCCTGTGAAGCAGGTTCTGTGGGTAAAATGCTCAACAAACTCTTGCAGCATTCTTTCTCGGTCGCCAAACGGGTACGAACAGATACAGCGATTGGATCAAGTCCGGTTTCTGTGGCCTTCGCTGCTGTCAGACTGGCACAACAGGTGTTTGGAGATCTTGGCGATAAAACGGCCTTGATGATCGGTGCTGGTGATACGATTGAGCTGGCCTCACAACATTTCCATGATAATCAACTGGGCAGAATGATTGTTGCCAATCGATCGATTGATCGTGCTCAAATACTGGCATCCCGCTTTAATGGCTATGCAATTCCTCTGAAAGAACTACCGGATCATCTTGCTGATGCCGATATTATTATTTCTTCCACGGCCAGTCAGTTGCCGATTCTGGGTAAGGGTGCGGTAGAAAGAGCGCTTAAGCAACGAAAACGTAAGCCCATTTTCATGGTCGATATAGCTGTTCCAAGAGATATTGAACCCGAGATCAGCAAATTGAATGACGTATATCTCTATACAGTCGACGATTTGCAAAGCGTTATTGAGGAAAATCAACGATCTCGCCAGACGGCTGCATTACAGGCAGACGAAATTATCTTAACTGAAACCCGTCATTTTATGGACTGGATGCAATCGCTGGACGCCGTTTCAACGATTCAGGCATTGCGGGAAAATATATTCAATTCGCAGAATGAACTGGTCAGCAAAGCAAAACAACGTTTATCCAAAGGTGAAGATCCAGAACAGGTGATCGACGCCCTGGCGAGAGCGTTAACCCAGAAATTTACCCATACTCCAAGTGTGAAACTGCGAGAGGCAACGCTCGATCGACAGGATGAGCTGATCCGTACAGTCAGGGAATTGTTCGATTTATAGCCAGAAGAACAGCCTGTTTTTACGAACTTTTCTTCCTTCTTTCTTTTACCGCTTCCGAGAAATTGGTGATAACGGTATCCGTATCATCCCATCCCATACAGGCATCTGTGACACTCTGGCCGTAGGTTTCAGCTTTTCCATCAACCAGATTCTGTCTTCCGGCAACCAGATTACTTTCCAGCATGATACCAAAGATACGATCTTCACCATTGGCAATTTGGGCAGCTACTTCCTTACCGACATCAACCTGACGTTCATGATCTTTGTAACTATTCGCATGACTACAATCGACAATTAGCCGGTCAGACAGGCCAGCTTTTTCCAGTAGCTGTGCGGCATTATCAATACTGGTCGTATCGTAGTTAGGTTGATTGCTGCCACCCCGCAGGATGATGTGACAATCCGGATTCCCTTTAGTAGAAAGAATAGCTGAATGACCTTCCTTAGTGGTACCCAGGAAGTGGTGCGGGTGGGAAGATGACAAAATCGCATCAACCGCGATCTGCAAACCACCATCAGTGGCATTCTTGAAACCAATAGGGCAGGAAAGGCCGGAAGCCAATTCTCTATGAACCTGACTCTCAGTGGTTCTCGCTCCAATCGCTCCCCAGGAAATCAGATCAGTTACATATTGAGGACTAATTGGATCCAGAAATTCAGTTCCTGCTGGAACGCCTTTCTCAGCCAGATCAAGTAATAGTTTTCTGGCAACACGAAGTCCTTTGTTGATCTCAAAACTGTCATCCAGATTCGGATCATTGATCAACCCTTTCCAGCCAACCGTTGTACGGGGTTTCTCGAAATAGACGCGCATGACAATAAATAGGTCGTCCTTTGTTTTCTCGATCAGAGATTCCAGGCGATCGGCATATTCAAGTGCCGCATCGACATCATGAATCGAGCAGGGGCCAGTGATCATTAACAAGCGATCATCCGAGCCACGCATGATATTTTGAATTGTCTTTCGGGCATTCAAGACGGTATGAGCAGCAGTATCGGAAACGGGTAAATTGGCAATCAATGTTGCGGGCGCAATTACTTCGCGAATTTCATCGATGCGTAAATCATCTGTTTTTATGGTCATAATATGTGGTTCAGGAAAATTTTAATTGTAGTATAGATAGTTAACGGAATAACATACCACATATTTAATTGAAGTATTAGGGATCTACTGTTTATAACCGAAGATGATAAAGCGGAGAATAAGAAAAAATTTCATGAAAATACTGATGCCGTTGTTGATCTTGATATCGGGATCTTTATTTCTGATGACAAATTGTCTGGCGAAGACGGATCAACTACAGGTCTTTGTCAGCATTTTGCCACAGAAGTATTTTGTCCAGCGGATCGCTGGTGACACCGTTAAAGTAGAAGTCATGGTGGGTCCCGGACAAAGTCCTGAGACTTATGAACCTTCACCAAAACAGCTGGTTAAACTGTCCGCTGCTGATGTGTATTTTTCTATTGGTGTGCCCTTCGAAAAGGCATGGATGTCGCGATTGAGCAGCGTCAATCATGATCTGGAAATCGTCGATGTATCAGCACCTGCAACTAACTTTTATGATGATCAGGCCATCGAAGATCCCCATATCTGGGTCAGTCCGGTACTGGCAAAATTAATTGCAGAGCAAATCATGGAAACGTTGATTCGTATTGATCACGGAAATGCTTCAATATATCGGGCTAATTATTACGCATTTGCCGAAGAGCTGGATAATCTGGATAAAGAAATCCGAAAAATGCTTGGAGATTGGGTAGGGAAAGGTGTTTTCCTGGTGATGCATCCGGCCTGGGGATATTTTGCAAAGACTTATGGACTTGAGCAAATCGCAATTGAATATGAGGGGAAAAGTCCTGGTGCAAAATCATTACAAAGCCTGATCAGGCGGGCGAAAGAAGAAAAGATTAATACCGTGTTTGTACAGGAACAACACAGTAGTCGGCTGGCTAAAACGGTGGCATCAGCGCTTGGGGCTAAAATTGTCAGGCTTGATCCTTTGGCCGGGAATTATATTGAAAACTTACGTAAGGTGGCGGCAGCGCTCGCGGACTCGTTTACCCGATGACAACATTGATCAAAATTGAAAATGTATCTTTCAGTTATGGCGGCGCGGCCGTTCTGGAGGATATCAATCTGGAGATAAAGAAAGGTGAGTTTCTTGGGCTGGTGGGGCCTAACGCTGGTGGCAAGAGTACTTTATTGAAATTAATACTGGGACTGATCAAACCATCACGGGGGCGGATCACTTTGTTTGGGAAATCACCCAGAACAGGACGTGTCAGGGTCGGTTATTGTCCACAATATACGCAGTTTTCGAGAAATTATCCGATTACTGTTGAGGAGGTTGTGTTACTCGGACGGTTAGGTAAAACCCGTGTGATAGGCGGGTATACCAGACAGGATCATACGATTGTGCGATCGGCCATGCAGTCCACTGAAGTGGATTCTATTCGGACAAAGAATATTTCAGACTTGTCCGGTGGCCAGTTACAAAGGGTGTTGATCGCTCGTGCACTGGCCAGTGAACCGGAGGTATTGATCCTTGACGAACCAACAGCGAATATTGATCAGCGTGTGGAGGTCGATATTTTCGAGTTGCTGAAGCAGTTTAATCAAAAAATGACCATTATTGTCGTATCTCATGATATAGGATTTATTTCAGAATATGTCACCCGTGTTGCCTGTCTCAATCGAACACTGGTCTGTCATGAAACTTCTGAATTAACAGGTGAAACTATTGAACATTTATACGGCGGTCATGTCAGCATGATCGAGCATCATCACTAATGGAATTTCTTGGGGCACTTTCTGATCAAAGTTTTCTTCGCTATGCCTTAATAGCCGGATTACTGGCGAGTATTGGTTGTGGTGTGATCGGAACTTATGTGGTGGTCAGAAATATAGGCTACCTTGCAGGTGGTATTGCCCATGCCGTTCTGGGCGGTATGGGCATCGCGTACTTTCTGGGGCAGCCTCCGTTGGGTGGTGCGATCATCACCGCTTTGCTGGCGGCATTATTGGTCGGCTGGGTCAGCTTGCGCTGGAAACAGACAGAAGATAGTTTGATCGGAGCATTGTGGGCCGTGGGTATGGCTGTCGGGATTATTTTTATTTCCCAAACGCCCGGTTATAACGCTGATCTGATGAGTTATTTATTCGGGAATATCTTGCTGGTGTCTACATCTGATCTGCTGTTAATGGGTGTTCTTGATCTTGTCATACTGACATGCGTGATTTTGTTTTATAAGCAATTTCAGGCCGTTACTTTTGATGAAGAATTTGCCCGATTACGAGGCGTACATGCTGAAATTTATTATTTATTATTATTGTGCCTGGTGGCGCTGACAGTCGTATTACTGATCAGGGTTGTCGGTTTGATCTTGGTGATCGCCTTGCTGACATTACCGGCCACTATTGCACGACAATATTCTGGAACCTTATTCCGGATCATGTGTTTATCTATCATAATAGGCAGTATATTGACGCTCACCGGGTTGGCTATTTCCTATGAACAGGATTTGCCTTCTGGTGCGACCATTATTCTGGTTGCAGGGCTGGTTTTTTTTGTTTCGACAGTACTCACAAAATGGTGGAGGGGGGGTGACAGCTAAACGATTAAGCGATCATTAAGGTTTACAGCGTTATGTTGTCAGTAATAATTATGAACAGATTGGCCATGAAAAAAATATTTTTTATTTCCTTGTTAATGGTTTCAACCTTATTAAGTACAGGTTGTGCAACAAATCCGGTAACGGGTGGTAAAGATTTCGTCACGATCTCTGAAGATCAGGAAATCGAGATGGGTCGAAAAGGTAATGCTCAGGTATTGCAGCAATATTCCTTATATGAAAATAAAGAGCTACAGGATTATGTTCAACGCGTTGGTAGAAAGCTGGCCGCAAAAAGTCATCGACCCGGTTTAATCTATCGATTTCACGTCCTCGACAGCACTGAAATCAATGCTTTTGCATTACCTGGTGGTTATATTTATATCACACGGGGCTTAATGGCCTACCTTAATTCTGAAGCGGAGTTTGCGGCCGTGCTTGGTCATGAAATTGGTCACGTGACAGCTCGTCACAGTGTCAGGCAGGCGAGTGCGGCACAAATGGCCGGGATTGGAGCCACGATAGGTGCGATTTTTCTTCCGCAGATGCGAACCCAGGCAGGTCAGCAAATGGTTAATGTATTGGGATCGGCACTTTTGAGTGGTTACGGTCGTGATCATGAGCTGGAAGCTGATCGGTTGGGAGCAGAGTATCTTGCCCGCTCAGGCTATGATCCACAGGCCATGCTGGATGTGATTAAAGTCTTAAAAAACCAGGAAATTTATGACAAGACACTGGCTAAGGCGGAGGGACGTGAGCCACGGAGCTACCATGGGGTTTTTGCCACACATCCAGATAATGATACACGGCTTCAACAAGTCATTGCGGCAGCCAGCAAATATATAGCGACAGGAAAAGAAATCCGCAACCGAAACGAATACCTGGCATTGATGGAAAATCTGGTCATCGGTGAAAGTGCAAAAGAAGGTGTTACACGTGGAAACAGTTTCTATCATTCTGATATGGGATTTGCACTGACCTTCCCAAAAGGCTGGAAAATACAAAATTTACCAGATCGGATCGTAGCCACGGCTCCCGGTGGTGGTGCAATTATTCAAATGGGTGCTGAGGATATCAATAGGAGGATTTCTCCTCGTGAATTTATGAAAACACGGCTGGGTCTGAAAAAACTCAAAGCTGAAGGACGGATCAATCCGGACGGGCTGGATGGACATAGTGCCGTAGCACCGATAAAGACCAGTTTTGGCATCCGTGATGCCAGATTTAATGTGATTTATCTTGATGACCGGGCCTTTATTCTGGCTGGCGTGGTGAAGGACAAAAACCAGATCCCTGTTTATGACAAGGAATTTCTGAAAACAGCAAAAAGTTTTCACCGTATTACCCAAAAAGAAAGAGAGATCGCAAAACCTTTACGAATGCATCTGATTAAAGCAAAACCGGGGATGACAATTGCCAAACTGGCCAGGCAAACACCTTTTACCGATCATGCCGAGGAAAGGTTAAGATTATTGAACGGGATCTTTCCAAAAGGAGAGATCAAACCGGGGCAAATGGTCAAAATCGTAAAATAATTTTTTTTTACGATTTCCTCGAACTTTTTCTGAAACCCTTAGTCATAAACAGTACGTTCTATAACTGACAGAACGTTCCCGTCCTACCTCCCTGGATGGGAAAACGGTTCGGTTTCCCCAATCCGAACTGCACTTAGCCTCGGAACCTGACTATGTCTGGGACCGGGGCTTTTTTATGGGTGATCGTTCCAGTATTTTATTATTTAACCTGAGCTCTGGATAAGGGTGGATGGCTATCCCTTATCCAGAGTTCAGGTTTCATAGATCTGGGAAAGTAAAATCATTAGTAACCTTGATTAAGGAATACACACTTTCAGTTGAATATGATTTGTACTTAAATTTCTCATTTGTTAAATGGATAATTTTATATGCATTATAATTTGAAGGTTCTGAGGAATTCGCTGGAATGAATTTATCCCCGTCTATCCAGCCTCGATAAATCGAAAAATAGATTGGACCAGCAATCCCCCATTGGCCAACTTCTATATCTTCTTTTACCTTACTATCTGGTTTTTTATATCGAAAGATTATTTTATAAGTTCCATCATTAAATCTCTCAGTTATTTGCTGTCGTACTCCTCCATCTTCCATTAATTGATTTCCATACCAACGACCTACCATATAGTTCCACATCTCGAGTTGTGATTTATCAAGTTGGGAGTTCGCATTTAAAACAAAATCCTTAGAAGTCAGGCTTGATGTACAACCGGTGAGAAATAGAGAGCCCACAACTAATAATATGTATGCTTTCATCTTTACTCCTTTAAATATTTATATCATTTATTGTTATTGATTCTTCTTTCATACCATTCATCCAGCAAGGTATACAACTCATCCAGACCAATGCGTTTGGTTGCAGAAAAAAGTTGCAGGCTATGAATTTCACTGAGCATGGATTGAACTTTAAACAGGGTTTTCTTTCCTTCATTGCGACTGAGTTTGTCTGCTTTCGTCAACAGAATATGGACGGGTAATTCGATATGATCACACCACTCCAGCATGGACTGATCAAATTCTTTCATAGGGTGGCGGATGTCCATGAGTAATACGACGCCGCGAAGTGATTGTCGAGATTCAAGGTAGGCTGGCAGAACCTGTTGCCAGTGATCTCTCAGTTTTTTTCCTGTTTTGGCAAATCCATAACCGGGCAGATCGGCAATGCGGCACTGTTCGTCCAGATTGAACATGACAATCTGCTGTGTGCGGCCAGGTGTTTTGCTGGTGCGCGCCAGGCTTTTTTGCTGGGTCAGCGTATTGATCGCGCTGGATTTCCCGGCATTGGAACGTCCGGCAAAGGCCACTTCAATTCCCTGATCAGGCGGTAACTGTTTGAGTGTATGGGCACTGTCAGAA
>JALSSM010000107.1 GCA_026984275.1 Gammaproteobacteria bacterium | reverse complement strand
CAGAGTTATTCTGCGACAGTTACAGGGCGACAGGATGATCTGTTTGAAATGAGGTTTGATACATCCGTTTGGGATTTAATGGAGGTGATTGGTCATATTCCATTACCACCTTATATTGCACGAGAAGATGCCGATTTCGATGTAGAACGCTACCAGACAGTGTTTGCGGAAAAGGAAGGTGCTGTCGCCGCACCCACTGCGGGACTGCATTTTGATCAGGATTTACTTGATCAGCTTGCAGAAAAGGGCATTCAATTTGCCAGGATCACTTTGCATGTCGGTGCCGGTACTTTTCAGCCAATGCGCGTGGATAAGCTTGAAGATCATAAAATGCATTCGGAGATTATCGAAGTCTCGCAAACTGTTTGTGATCAGATCAAGGAAACACGAAAGCAGGGCGGGCGTGTGATCGCACTGGGAACAACGACCGTGCGAGCACTGGAATCTGCAAGTCAGAACGGCGAGATCATTCCTTTTGCAGGTGAAACCAGTATCTTTATCTATCCCGGTTATGAATTTCAAAGTATTGATGCGATGATCACCAATTTTCACCTGCCGGAATCAACATTATTGATGCTGGTTTGTGCTTTTGCAGGGCAGGAAAACACCTTGAATGCGTATCAACATGCTGTTGATCAGGAATACCGGTTTTTCAGTTATGGTGATGCGATGTTTATTTGCTGAATTAAAAGCCAGATAGCTTTCCGGCTCCAACTTTGAGATCCTTCGTTGCCGTTGAGAATGACAATACGTTTATCAGATAAAGACTGTCACCCTGAGCGATAGCGAAGGATCTCCCGATGAAACTTGTGATAGTTTTGAAACCTTAAACTTTGAACACGGCCAACAACAAAAAACAATCATGAAATTTGAACAACTAACTACCGACGGTGCAGCCCGGCGCGGCACTTTAAGTTTTGTGAGGGGCAACGTCCCGACGCCGGCCTTTATGCCCGTCGGCACTTATGGCACGGTGAAAGCCATGACACCGGAGGAGCTGAAGGAAATCGGTGCCAGCATTATTCTCGGTAACACTTTTCATCTGATGTTGCGTCCCGGTACCGAGATCATTTCTTTACATGGTGATCTGCATGAGTTTATGAACTGGGAAGGACCAATCCTGACGGATTCTGGTGGTTTTCAGGTGTTTAGCCTCGGCGATCTTCGCAAGATCACCGAAGATGGCGTCAAGTTCAGCTCACCTGTCAACGGTGACAAGATCTTCCTGACACCAGAAGATTCCATAAACGTCCAGCATAAACTCGGATCAGACATCATTATGGCCTTCGATGAATGCACACCTTATCCTGCGGATTATGATCAGGCCAAATCATCAATGGAATTGTCTATGCACTGGGCGGCGCGTTGTAAAACAGCGCACGGAAATGAACATCATAATAAAGACGCGGCTTTGTTCGGAATTATTCAGGGTGGCATGTTTGAGGATCTTCGTGACCAGTCACTGAACCGTCTGACCGAAATTGGTTTTGATGGTTATGCGATTGGTGGATTGTCGGTCGGCGAACCTAAAGAGGAAATGATGAAAGTCCTGACACATATCACGCCGCAAATGCCTGCCGAGAAACCCCGCTATCTTATGGGTGTTGGGACGCCTGAAGACCTGGTAGAAGCTGTGCGTCGTGGGATCGATATGTTTGATTGTGTGATGCCAACACGGAATGCACGAAACGGTCATTTATTTACTTCGACGGGCGTGGTTCGGATCAGGAACAGTCCAAATAAAACCGATACAGGACCCATTGATGAGCGGTGTGACTGCTACACCTGTCGTCATTATTCTCGTGCCTACCTGCATCATCTGGATAAAACGGGTGAAATTCTCGGATCACGACTGAACACCATCCATAATCTGCATTATTATCAATCTTTGATGCAGGGCTTGAGAAATGCGATCGAAGCCCATAGCTTAAATAACTTCATCACAGAATTTTATGAACGACGTCAGCCTGTGTCATAATACAGAGTTTGACGCGTACCTTTTTATAATAAGGACGGACAATCCCAAGCGAGGAACAGTATCATGGACATTTTATTGGATTTTTTCATTTCAAATGCAATGGCTGGCGGCGCCGCTGGCGCACCACAACCGACCGCAGGACTGGCCGATTTTCTGCCACTGATCCTGTTATTTGTTATTTTCTACTTTATGTTGATCCGCCCACAAATGAAACGAGCCAAGGAACACAAGGCGCTTGTTGAAGGCCTGGCTAAAGATGATGAGGTTGTCACCAATGGTGGATTATTAGGCACAATCACCGACCTGGGTGAAAATTTCGTCGTACTTGAAGTTGCATCAGGTACTGAAGTCAAAGTCCAGCGTGGCGCCATCGCTAATGTCTTACCAAAAGGCAGCTTAAAAACTCTCTAATTTTTCCGGAAGAAACCAAGAATGAACCAGACTCCATTATGGAAGTACCTTCTACTCATCACTATACTGATCATCGGTACTCTTTATGCGTTGCCTAACTTATACGGCACCGATCCTTCAATACAAATCACCCCCGGTCGAAATGCCGATCTTGATCAAAGCGCGATAGATACTGTAAACACCGCATTATCAGAAGCTGAAATCACCTCGAAATCACTTGAAGAAAATCCTCGTGGCATACTGCTCCGTTTCGATGACACCGAAACCCAGTCAAAAGCCCAGGAAATCATCGAGAAAACCCTCGGCGATAAATATATCACGGCCCTGAATCTGGCTCCTGCAACACCGGAATGGTTAAGAGATCTGGGGGCAAAGCCGATGAATCTCGGGCTGGATCTGCGTGGTGGTGTACATATCCTGATGGAAGTCGATATGGAAACAGTCAAAAAACAGACGGAGGAACGGTTTGTCTCAGAACTGAGAACCAGTCTGCGGGAAAAAAAGATCCATTATAAAACTGTCAGCCGAAACAAAGAAGGTGGTATCCTGCTACGCTTTAAAAACGGGGCTGATCGAACCGCCGCTGAGGATCTCATTCGATCAGACTTCCCTGATCTGGAAAGACGAACCTCGGAAAAGGATGGGTTATTCCTGTTACATGCCGTTCAGTCAGAAAATTCTCTGCGAGAAACACAAAAATTTGCCTTGCAACAAAATATCACTACGCTGCGTAACCGCGTCAATGAACTCGGGGTTTCGGAACCCGTGATCCAGCAACAGGGACTGGATAGAATTATTATTCAACTACCCGGCGTACAGGATCCTTCGAAAGTAAAAGATATTCTTGGTGCAACGGCAACACTTGAATTTCGTATGGTCGATGAAGAAGGTAATGTTGAACAGGCGCTGCAGGGTAAAGTACCGGTTGGCTCTAAACTCTACAAAGCCAGAGACGGACGATACTTTTTGCTCAAAAAGAAGGTCATGTTAACGGGTGACAGTATCATCGATGCTACGTCAGGGCTTGAACAACGGTCAGGAACCCCCGCTGTATTTATTACTCTGGATGGTAAAGGAGCAAAAAAATTCAGCCGTGCGACTCGTGATGAAATAGGACACCTACAAGCCGTTGTTTTTATTGAAAATAAAACAAAAACCGTTGAGGAAAATGGTGAGCGCAAAAAGATCACGACAAAAGTAGAAGAAGTTATCAACGTTGCCACCATCCGGGATGAGCTCGGCAAACGCTTCCAGATCACCGGGTTGGATAGCACGGAAGAAGCGCAGGATCTGGCATTATTACTCAGAGCGGGGGCACTGGCTGCACCAATCGAGATTATCGAAGAACGAACCATCGGCCCAAGCCTGGGTAAAGATAATATTGATAAAGGTTATTTATCAGTCAAGATCGGCTTCCTGTTCGTCCTCATCTTCATGGCAGTCTATTATAAAGTGTTCGGCCTGGTGGCTGATCTTGCTCTGGCAGTTAATCTTGTTCTTATCGTTGCTTTACTTTCTTTAATTCAGGCAACATTGACGCTTCCTGGTATCGCCGGGATCGTACTGACTGTAGGTATGGCGGTTGATGCTAACGTTCTGATCTTTGAGCGTATACGTGAGGAGTTACGAAATGGAAATTCTCCACAAACCAGCATACAGGCTGGTTACGAAAAGGCCTTCTCAACAATCGCCGATGCGAACATAACCACTTTGATTGCAGCAATGGTTCTCTATGGATTTGGAACCGGGCCTATTAAAGGTTTTGCTGTCACTCTTGCATTGGGAATCATCACTTCCATGTTCACCGCCATC
>JALSSM010000106.1 GCA_026984275.1 Gammaproteobacteria bacterium | reverse complement strand
AATACCATGTCGACATATTAGCGGCCAATTTCGTCTTACACCCGGACTGGTTCGATGTCGTCGTTGGTAGTAATTTATTTGGCGATATTCTATCGGATTTAGGGCCTGCTATTGCCGGTAGTATTGGCATTGCTCCATCGGCTAATATCAACCCTGAAGGAATCTTCCCATCCATGTTTGAACCGGTACATGGTTCCGCACCAGATATTGCCGGGCAAGGAATAGCTAACCCGATTGGTCAAATCTGGTCTGGTGCGATGATGCTGGATCATCTGGGTGAAAAGGAAGCAGCACAGGTTATTGAACTGGCCATTGAATCGGTACTCGAATCTGGTCAGGTATTAACACCTGATCTGGGTGGTAGCGCCGATACAAATAGATTTAGTACCGCTATAATTAAAGCTATTAAGAGTTAAACGAAAAATTTATTAATCTCGGAACAGTATTATGAAAAACTATAAAATCACCCTTGATGAACAGGAGTTTGAATTCGAATGTGAAGAAGGCGATACTCTTTTGCGCGCTGCTTTACGTGCTGGTCTGGGATTCCCATATGAATGTAATTCAGGCGGCTGCGGTAGTTGCAAATTCGAATTGATCGAAGGTGAGATTGAGGATCTCTGGGAGGAAGCGCCGGGACGATCATCGAGAGATCGTAAAAAAGGCAAGATGCTAGCTTGCCAATGCGTCCCTACTGAAAACTGCAAAATTAAAACTCGATTAGAACAGCATTCAACACCAGAACACAAACCAAACCGAATGAATGCGGAGCTCTATCAAGTTAATAAGCTCACAAAAGACATGTCTGAGTTTTGTTTTGTGACTAAACACGCTGCAAATTTCTTACCTGGCCAGTTTGCCCTTCTTGACTTCCCGGGTGTTCAGGGATCAAGAGGATATTCAATGTCCAACTTACCAAACGAAGATGGTAAATGGCACTACATAATCAAAAAGGTTGCTGGTGGAAAAGGCACTTCATACTTATTCGATATAATTGAAGTTGGACAGAGTATTAGTATCGACGGTCCTTATGGGCTCGCCTTCCTTAAACCAGAAATCCCTCGTGATATTGTTCTTATCGGTGGTGGTTCAGGTTTATCCCCCATTATGTCTATCGCCAGAGCAGCTAGCAAAGACCCTCGCCTGAAAGATCGAAAAATTCATATGTTCTATGGCGGCAGAGGGCCGGAAGATATTTGTACAATAAAACTTGTCGCTGCTGATCAAGATCTTTCTGATCACTTAAATTGTTATAATGCGATCTCTAACCCTGAACTAAATGATGGCTCATGGGATGGTGAATGTTGTTTTATTCACGAACTGGTTGCAAGAGAGCTAGGCGACTCATTAGTTGATCACGAATTTTATTTTTGTGGTCCACCACCAATGACGGATGCCATTACGCGCATGTTGATGATGGAATACAAAGTCCCGTTTGATCAGATTCATTATGACCGTTTCTATTAGAGTAACGTATCAATCACAACCACCAGGAATTATTTATAAACGAAAAGTCTTTTTAATTGGTATTCCGTATTTTTTAAAGACAGGATATACTTCGATATAGATTTAGTTGTTTAACTGAGAAAAGCGATCGCAATCTTTGCTTTTCAAAAATAATTCTTAATTTATGGAATATAATATATGAGTGAACATATTTCTCTGTGCAACACTACTGATGTTGAAGTTGATAAACCACTCGCGGTTGATACAGAAGGTTTTCCTCCACTTGCAGTCTACCTTGTCGAGGAAGAGTTTTTTGTCACCGATAATATTTGTACCCATGGCATGGCACTTTTAACTGAAGGGTACCAGGAAGAAGGCGAGATTGAATGCCCTTTCCATGGTGGAGCATTTGATATTAAAACAGGAGAGGCAATCTCTTTTCCCTGCCAGACTCCGATCAAATCTTACCCCGTAACAATTATAGATGGTAAGGTCTGTATTCCTGCTGATATGAAAGAATAAAACAAAATCTGATACGAGAATTTTTCCATGTCAAACACCATTGACTTTTACTTCGATATCATGAGTCCTTTCAGTTATCTGGCGCATACCCAGTTACCTGATCTTGCACGAAAATATGGTTATCAGATCGCATATCATCCAATTGATATTCCTCAAGCAAAAATTGCGGCTGGTAATTATGGCCCTTCTAATCGAGAAATCCCTGCCAAAATCAAAGTGCTAATTGCCGATCTTGAACGTTGGGCAAAACGCTATAATGTACCGTTTAATTTCCCTGAAAGTTTGGAGGTAGAGCTCTGGAATGTCGGTGTATTTTATGCGATTGAAAAAGACCAGACTGAAGAATATGTCGATGAATGTTATCGCAAAGTCTGGGGGATGGGGATTGACCCTACCAATCTTAGAGAGCTCAAAGATACAGCAAAAACAATGGGGTGGGATCAGGAAAAGTTTCTTGACTATGTCCAGTCTTCAAAAGCCCGTACCGAATTTCGAAAAGCTTGTGTCGAAGCACAAAATAAAGGTGTTTTTGGCGCACCGATCATGATGCTGGATGATCAGGTCTGGTGGGGGAATGATCGCCTGGATTTTATTGAAGAATATTTAAGTAAGCTCTAATCATTTTTTGCCTGGAGTTAATGTACCTGTTCAATTCCAAGTATTTGAATTGCATACCATTTCCATCAAAGTATTCAATGAATATGCTATCGAAGAACTAAAAGGAACTCAGCTGGATCCCTGGTTTGATGAGAACAATTATGAAGACTAAAGCGGCTATAATTTACAAGGCTGGTGACCCTGATGCCTTTCGGTATAAAAATATCGAACTTCGTCCACCAGGAAAAGATGAGTTGTTAATCAAACATACCGCAATCGGTGTCAATTACCTCGATACCTATTACCGATCGGGTTTGTATCCGGTTGATTTTCCCGTTATTGTCGGCGATGAGGGCGTTGGAATAGTCGAACAAACAGGTAAGAATGTTACGGAGTTCAACGTCGGTGATCGTATAGCTTACCCTGCGTCAAAGTGTGGCGGCTATGCTGAAAGAAGACTGATCACTGCCAGTGAAGTAGTGCCTGCGCCCTCTTCGATTCCCGATGAAATTATTGCAGCAAGTCTTTTAAGGGGTATGACTGTTGAGTACCTGGTTCAACGTTTATATCAGATAAAAGAAGGCGATACGATTCTTGTTCACGCAGCCGCAGGTGGTGTTGGCTTGATTTTGTGCCAGTGGGCGAAATATCTTGGCGCGACAGTCATCGGAACCGTCAGTTCCGAAGCAAAGGCTGACATTGCAGAAAAACATGGCTGTGATCACCCCATCATCTATACAGAAATGGATTTTGTCGAAGAACTCAAAACCTTTACAAACGGCCAACTGGTAGATGTTGTTTATGATGGGGTTGGCAAAAAAACCTTTATGAAATCGCTGGATTGCCTGCGTCCACGTGGTCTCATGGTCAGCTTCGGAAATGCTTCAGGCAAACCGGAACCATTTGATGTTTTAGAATTAGCAAAAAAAGGCTCTCTTTTTCTGACCCGCCCGACCTTGTTTGAGTATGCTCATAAACGATCAGAATTATTAGCCGGTGCAAAATCCTATTTCGAGCTACTGGAGAAAAATGTAATACAGGTACGACCCGGTAAAGTTTTCAAATTAAGTGAAGCCAACAAAGCCCATCAATATCTGGAAAACCGTGATAAAATTGGGGCGCCTGTTTTAATTCCTGATTAATTATTATTGTAATCAATAGAAAATATAAACTTTATTCAATTTCTATCGTCAACTGTTTTTCATCTTCACTGAACTCAAATTTCGAGTTTTCGTAGAGCGGTTTTCTTGCTGAACGAATACCGGTATTGCCATAAGGTTCCTCAGGTAATCCAATGCCACTTTTATCCAACTCTCCATTGTTATTTTTGTCATGAAATGCAGCGATCGCATATTCGCCTGCAGGGATGCTTGTGAATATCACCGTCACAGATCCATTCTCTGCATCCGTGATCATGACTCTTTCAGGCTCTTCTTCAGGAAATAAATCGCTCTCTTCTTCAGAAAACAAAGCCACAACAACGATACCATCCGAACTCCCCACTCCATTAACTGTCACCTTAAGATCGGCAGAATTCACCTCAATTGAAAATAAAAAAAGTAAAAAAATCATATAAGATTTTATATACATCAATACCTCCCTTGCATTCACATATTAAGTGCAATGTAAGTTATGCA